>WGDP01000186.1 GCA_015493215.1 Bacteroidales bacterium
TCATAAAGCTGTTGGAAGCCAATTTTTCGGCATCTTCTTGTAGCGGTTTATCCACCAGCTCAATATATTCATCCCTAAAGGTAAGGATGGCCGACGGTTCTATGCCCACCAACGGCGCTTGGCCGGTAACTACATCTTTTAACAACAATACATTGCTTTGGGCAATCTGTTTGGCCTTTTTTACCAGCCCTTTCGACAGATAGGTCCGGGCACTCTCAAGATGCTTCGGAATAATCACCTCGTAACCCAACCTGGTTAGCAGCCTAATGGCTTTGACACCAATATCGGCATCGTTAAAGCGGGTAAACTCATCGTTAAACAGATAAACTTTGCCGTTGGGGAAACGGTTGCCCAAACCTGACTTGTTGTTTTTATACCATTTGTCAAGGGTGATTTTTGAAAGCAGCGGAAAGCGGCGTTCCGAAGCAAAGCCGAACAGTTTGGCCGACCATCCCGAAAGTAGGTTGTTTTGTTGTACGAAGTTATACAACCAAGGTACATAGCTACCCATCTTGTTCACTTTGGCAATGTTGGCAATAAGGCGGGCGCGCAAAGGCACACCATGACTGTCGTAATAATGTTGCAAAAACTCCGCTTTCATTTTGGCCACATCCACACTGGAAGGACACTCTGATTTACAAGCTTTACACGACAAACAAAGGTCGAGGGCTTCATAAATTTCTTGATGGTCGAAAGGGTTTTTGACATCCGTTTTGTTGAGAAACTCACGCAAAATATTGGCACGGCCGCGGGTAGAGTTTTTTTCATCGCGGGTGGCCATGTAGCTGGGACACATGGTTCCTCCAATGATTTCAGACTTACGGCAGGAGGCTGTACCGTTGCACTTTTCGGCAGCCCTTACGATACCCAAATCTTTTGAAAAATCGAACCAGGTTTTTATTTCGGGGGTGGGTTTTCCCGGCTCCCATCTCAATTGTTCGTTCATGCCGGGCGTATCGGTAATTTTTCCGGGATTAAAGATGCCTTCAGGATCCCAGGTTTTTTTTACCTCTTTCAGCAGTTGATAGTTATGTTGACCCACCATCAAAGGGATAAACTCGCCTCTGAGTCGCCCGTCGCCATGCTCGCCACTTAACGAACCCCGGTATTTTTTTACAATCAGTGCCGTATCGCGGGCAATCTTATAAAACAGTTCCACATCATTTTTGTCCTTTAGATTTAGCACCGGACGCAGATGGAGTTCGCCGGTGGCAATGTGCGCGTAATAAACGCAGCTTTTGCCATAGCCTTCCAGCATCCTGTTAATGTCGGCAATATACTCCGGCAGCACCTCAGGATTTACAGCCGTATCTTCAATTACCGAAGCAGGCTTGGCATCGCCGGCCATGTTGTTAAGAACGCCCAGCCCCGCCTTGCGCAAATCCCATACTTTGGCAATATCGCCGCCGGTGATTAATGGAAAATGATAACCGTAGCCGGCCTCTTTCATGGATTTTTCAAGCTGTATGGCTTTGGCTTTTACAGCTTCCGGCGTAGCTTCGCCCAACTCCACAATCAAAATGGCGGCTGGATTTCCTTTGATAAAAAAACGATTTTTGTTTTGATCACGATTTTTGCGGGTAAGCTCCAAAATGGTTTGATCCATCAGCTCAATGGCCCTCGGCTTGTGTTTAAGCGCAATGAGGTTGGCTTTAAGTGCCTTTTCGATGGTTTCGAGATGAATGCAAACCAGCCCTTTGTGCCTGGGGGGCAGTGGAACGAGATTGAGTTTGATTTCGGTGGTAAATGCCAGGGTACCTTCCGAGCCGGCCAGCAGTTTGCAAAAGTTAAAAGGTTGATTTCCGGAAAACGGCTCCGAATCGAGCAGCAGGTCGAGGGCGTAACCGGTATTTCGACGTTTTAAAGCCGGGTCGGGAAACTGTGCTTTAATTTCTGTCTGATTGTCAACATCCGAGAGCATCTTGTTGATGTTTCTGTAAATGTCGCCCTCTAAGGATTCCAGCCGGCACTTTTCATCAAACTCCTTTTTTGAAAGGGCTTTAAAAACCGCTTCAGAACCATCGCTCAACACAGCTTTCACTTCGAGGGTGTGGTCGCGGGTGCTGCCATAGATAAGCGAGCGCGCACCGCAGGAATTGTTTCCCAACATGCCACCCATCATGCACCGGTTGGAGGTGGAGGTCTCCGGCCCGAAAAAAAGGCCGTGGGGTTCCAATATTTTATTCAGTTCGTCCAACACCACCCCGGGCTGTACCCGTACCCAATGCTCTTTTTGGTTTATTTCCAGCACCTTTCCCCAGTTTTTCGATACATCGGCCACAATGCCGTTGCCCACCACCTGGCCGGCCAGCGAGGTGCCTGCGGTACGCGGAATAATGCCAATGTGGTTTTCGCGGGCAAAGGTAATCAGGGTTTTAATGTCCTTAACTGACTTTGGAAAAGTAACCGCCGCGGGCAGCTCGCGATAGGCAGAAGCATCGGTGGCGTAAAGCAGCCGGGTGGCATGGTCGTACAGGACTTCTCCTTCAAGGTTTTGTTTTAATATGTTGAGTTTGCTGGTATCCATTTTGGCCTCTCTAATTATTTTTGTTTATCAGGTTAACAATCACTTTTGTCATCGTGCTTTTGTCTTCCGGGTTACTGACTGCTATCATCAGTGTTAATGCCACCAATGCGTTATCAGCAATTCTTTTTTTACCGGTCTCTGTCAATAACAATCCGTTTTTTTCTAAGAAATATAGGAACAAAAAGGCGGCAATTCTTTTATTCCCATCTGTGAAGGAGTGGTTTTTTACTATAAAATAGAGCAGGTTAGCAGCTTTTTCCTCGATGCTCGGATACAAATCTTTGCCATCAAATGTTTGATAGATTGTGGTAAGCGAGCTTTTAAAGGAATCGTCCTTTTCGTGCCCGAACAAATTACTGTTTCCATAAGCTTTTTTCACGAGATCAATTTGTTTGACAGCCTCTTTATAAGTTAACCTGTAAACCTCTTTGCCGGATGTATTTTCAACTTTTAACGTTTGATAATCATATTGATCAAGCAGCTCAAGTGCATAGGAGTAATCTGAAACTATTTTTAAAAGTCCTTTGCTTTCATCATTGGTTAGCTCATCAACTTCGAGTGCTCTGCCAAGTATTTTAATGGTTTCTTTTAATTCGTTAAGGTGGGCTGCCTGCCGTTGCAGCAGTTGTTGGTTTACAGCATATCCCTTTATCAGATAGTCTTTTAACACCTGATTTGCCCAAATGCGGAACTGGGTACCACGTTTTGAGTTAACACGGTAGCCTACAGAAATTATTGCATCAAGATTGTAAAATTTAATTGTCCTGTTAACCAATCTTTTCCCTTCCTGACGAACTACCGAGTATTTCTCGGTAGTTGAATTCTCGTTAAGTTCACCGGAGGCGTAAATATTTTTTAAATGAAGCCCTATTGTATCGCTATCTTTATCAAATAGCTCAGCCATTTGTCTTTGAGATAGCCAAACCGTCTCCTTTTCCAGCTTTACTTCAATGGAGGTTTTTCCTTCAGGCGTTTTGTATATTTTAATTTCCGACTTTTTCATTTATCAAAAATACAATCAATTTCTTGTTTAAAATCCAAACAGCTGCAATAAAGTTTGTTGTTGAGCACCACTCAAAGGATGCTTTTTTATCACCTCCTTAATATTTTCATAACGGTGCATGATTCCTGTAAAGTGAGTTTGGTTTAATGCTCCGAAACCTTTCAAAATTGCTTGTTCAATTATTCCTTTTTTTACCTTGATAAACAGTGATGCATTTCCAATTCTGTTTTCAAACTCATAGGCAGGCGAGTAACCGTAGTTCCAGTCAACGGTACCGTATTTTTCATTTATCAGCGTCTTGATGGCCTCCTTATCACGCAGGGTAAAAGAGTGGATTTTATCAATTCCGTAAAAGGCGATTAAAAAACCGGCCAACTGGTTCCTAAACTCCTTGACGGTTAAAGGATTCTTCAGTTTATCGGCAAGATTGGCAACAGTGGCTCTGACCGATTTTATCGACTTGTCATTTATTTGTGCATTGGCAGGCCGTATAACCTTTTCCAGCTCATCAAGATTGGAGTTAAACAGCAGGGTTCCATGGTGTAGCACACGATTTTTAAAAACGTGGGCAGCATTACCTGAGAATTTTTTGCCGGCAACAACAAGATTGCTTTTACCTTCTACTTCAGCCTTAATTCCCAACGTGTTTAAAAACTCAATAACAGGTTCCGAAAAACCTTTAAAGTCGATTAACCGTTCACGGTTTTCTTCATTTCGAATATAGGTGTAGTTCAGATTTCCCAAATCGTGGTAAACGGTTCCGCCGCCTGATATTCTTCGCAGCACCGGAATATCTTTTTGCCTTGTATAATTAAGATTTATTTCTGCCACAAGGTTTTGATGCTTGCCAACTACCACCGACGGCCTGCTTTGCCACAACATAAGCACATCGTCGGTAAAGTGTTTTAAAACATACTCTTCGGCAGCTATGTTAAAAAAAGGATCGGTTTCGGTACGGTTAATAAAAATCATGGGGTAAAGGTAGCACAATCGTATAATCTGATTGGAGTAAAAATATATTAGTTGTACTTTTGGTTTTCAATACAAATAATTATGTCAACCACAAATTTACCACCCAATCATTTGCGCTCGGTTTCGGCAAGCATCTATCTGGTTGAAAAAACCATTGATGAGTTGGAAAATATGTTAACCCAACCGCAGCAACATCTTACCTATGAAACAATAAACGATATAGATGATTCGGAAAAGGAAAAACTGTTGCAATCCATCAAACAAACAAGAGCGTTTATTGCTGAGCTGATGCGTAAATACAGCTTAAACAGAGAAGTAAATTACATGAGCCGCATTTTAAACGCACGTAAATCGAGGATGTGGGAAATATTGGGCGACACTACCTCAAAACGTATGAAAGGGTATGGACACCTTTCGGGTGAAACAGCCGCAGAACTTGACCGGGACATTAATAAACTTACCGGTTTGATTGGCTTGCTTTAGCTCTTCTGCTTTCCGCAATGGGACACCAAAAACAAGTTGTCCGCTGTTACAAAATACTTTTTCGTATATTGATAATGTACACCATCTATGATGAAAGATTCATCTTTTCCTTCCGAAAAATAATGGTGCTAAAAAAAAATTAATTAAAAACAAGTTGTATATTAGCTTCCTGGTTCAATCCTGATAATTTGGGCTTGGCGTATTCTTAATAACAACTTATAGTTAGTACAATGAAGCGATATTCCTTCCTCTCAGTGTTATTTGTAATGTTAACCTGTATTACAAACATTTCGGCACAAAACAAAGGAGACACTCTTACACAAACAGACACCGTCAAGCCGGTTCAATACAGAGAAATTACCTTATCTCTTAATTACAAAAAGATAAAAGAAATCCCATTTGGCAACTCCGGTGAGTTTGGACTACTATCGCCTTCTGCATATTATTTAAAAGGAGGCCGCATGTTTTACTATGGTATCGAAGCCAGGGGCAACAACACCTATCTTGATGGGATGGCCATCGACGACATAAATAATTTTCCGGTTCGCACCCTCGATTCTTATCACTTATATACTGAGCAAACTCCTATTAATAAAGGGTTTGCCATGGGAGGCATTACAACCGTTGAAACAGCACGCCATATAGACTCGCTTACTTTTAGGGGAGAGGTAAGTGGCGATTACGCATTCAATATGCAAGCGGTAAACGGGAACTTTTTCCTTGGTATTCCGTTGACTTTTTCAAAAAAGAGCAGGAAGAAAGCTCAAAAGCCGTTTCTCATTCTTGCAGGAAACTACCGGTGGACCAACAATGCCGATCCCGTTTGGCAACAACCGCAGCGAATAAATTCCGCAGTAGCCGATAGTCTTGCTGCCAATCCGCTTCGGCCTTCATCATCCGGTATGGGAACCTTTCCCAACGCTGCCTATGTTACTGCTGATGATTTTTCTTCGCAAAATGTACCTGACAATGCAGCAAAGCGTGGAATATATCCCTACATAAAACTCTATTTGCCCGTCTCCAAAAATTCTTCGTTTACTTTGGGAAGCTATCTTGTTGCCGAAAACCAAGACCTGTCGGTTTTTGATAACACTATTTTTAACTCGGGTTTCAACGGCTTGCAAATAAAACGAAATATAGATTCTTATATGCGTTGGAATCAGAAATTTACCGTAAACAGCGCATTACACATATCCTATAATGTTGACTTACAATATTCCAACCATTTTACAAAGCGAAGCGACAGAAACCACGACAATCGTTTTTTCGATTACAACTACGTAGGTAAATTTACTACTTACAGAATGCCCGGTTATGAAATGGGAAGTATCACCATTGACAGCATAACCCATGATGATGTGATGATATTGCAGTCGTGGGATTACGATACCCTTATCAGCTGGACACCCTCCAACATCAATCCTGACTTGTCGGCATATAATCAAAACCTGTTCGACTTTTATGGCGACAATCTAAAATCCCCGCAAGAAGTTTTATTAGCCGGAGGGTTATTGAATGGCTCTTATCGTTCCGAAATCTATGGTTTATGGAAACCAAGAGGTGTATCTTATAATACTTACGAGGAAAGAGGCAAAGAGAAAATCCGCGCTTTTTTTCAAACAAAAATAGTCTATAAAAAACATCATGTTTTACTGGGTGCCGTGTACAACAGAGAAACCAAAAGGCATTATACCCTGTCGCCAACTTATCTTTGGAATTTGATGCGTCCTTTAACTAATTTTCATCTCCACGAACTTGATAAAGAAAACCCCATCCTAATTGGGCAAAATGGAGAGGTAGATACCGTAATTTATAACAGAAGATTTGATGCTGATGCGCAAACAACCTTTGACAAAAATTTAAGAAAAGCATTGGGACTTCCCGTTGACGGACTTGATTATATTTTGATTGACTCGTACGACAGAAACAACAACACCATTAGTTATTACGACAAAAACGGAACAATACACACCATAAAAACACCGGATAATTTTTTAAATTTAAATCTTTTTACCGCCGGCGATTTGATCAATCCTCATTATTCAGTTGTAAGCTATGCCGGCTATAATTACTTGGGACAAAAAGTTAAAAACAGCAGCAATCCGTATTCATTTTTTGACGATTACAGCATAAATGCCGAAAAACCGGAATATTGGTCGGTGTTTGCACAAGATGAATTTACCTGGAAGAAGCTGCACGTTAAACTGGGGTTACGACTGGATGTTTTTGATGCCCGACATCCCGTTTTAAAAGATGATTACTCCCTTATGCCTATCTACACTGTGGAACAGGCACAAACATTGGGAGCTGTTGATTTTTACAAACCCGACAACATCGGTTCTGATTACAAAGTGTATGTTGACAAATCGTTTAATCCAAATGAAGTTGCCGGTTTCAGGAAAGGTGATAAATGGTACAATGCATCGGGAAGAGAAATTACCGAGCCTTCGGAGCTTAATCTGGGATACGGCCTTTCACCCTATTTACAACATCCCGAAATATACAATTTATCCGACGAAAACTGGACTCCCGACATGACTTTTAAACCCTACGAAAAAGCCGTCAATCTGTTGCCGCAAATAGCCATTGACTATTCCATTACGAAAAAAATAAACCTCTATGTTTTCTATACATCATCAACACAAAACCCCTTTGGCTATTCCGATTTCCGTCCCGATATTTATCTATATTATCTTAATTCCAATCAAATTACTCCCAACCCTGCCCTTAAACCCATGCGCAGCGGAAAATTGTTTGCAGGGCTGAATATGCTGATTTGGAAAAATCTGTCGGGTAATATCTCTTATTTACAAACCACCATTGATAATTATTTTTTTCCGAAAATAATGGAAGGAGCTTATCCTCATTCATACATTACATTCGTCAATAACCCTATCAGGATTTTAACCAATGGGTTTCAGGTTAACCTGCAATGGTTAAACAACACGTATAAAGGGTTTAGCGGGAGCATGAGTTTTGTAAAGACCTACCCCAATAAAGAAGACGTGAATTATTATCAGGTGAGCGACCTTACTTTTAACATTAACGCAAATTACCGTTTTGGTAGTCAACATAAATTTTTACAAGGTTTTTCAACGTCGGTGTTCTATCAATACAGGCACGGAACACCTTATAATTACACCAATGTAAACGGTGGCCCGGGCACAAAACGTACCCCTGCGTTTCAGTTTGTTAATTTGAACATTCAACGCGATTTTATCCTTTCGGGGAAAGCCACAATTACCGCTTATTTACTTATTGAGAACCTTTTCGCATCTAAAAACGTTTTCAAGGTCTATTCCGAAACCGGTAACGCTACTGATGACGGATTTTTATCCGACCCTGCAAATCAAGCCTATATTAACAACCAACTTTCGCCGGAATCGTTTCGTTTTTTGTATCAACAACATCTTTACAACCCCGATTTTTACGACATCCCACGCATTGCACGGTTTGGTATAATTCTGAAATATTAATTTCGCGAAATCAATGTTGAAGCACTACTCAATCACCACCTTGCCGCCAACACCTCTTCCGGCCTTGTCAATAAACTGATAGTAATAGACGCCGGCTCCGAATCCTGACAGGTCAAGAGTGGTTTTGTAGTTTTCCGTCTTTTGGTTGATGATGTTTTTGCCGAGGGTGTTAAAAATCAGCAGCCTTCCTGTTTTATCGTTTATCGACTCAAAAGTTACCAAACCGGAAGCCGGGTTAGGATAAACTTTTAATGGTTTTTTGATTTTGTATTCAGCCACACCACCTATCCTGCCGACACATCCGCTTCGCTGAAGCAGGTTTAGCGAAGTGATATCGAAAAAAGTATGTTTATTATCTCCTGCATTTTCAACCGTTAATGTTATCGGCTCAACATTAATTGTATCATAACCAATATGGACAGCTACTTCACCATAAACACACTCAGAAAAAGGTTCACCTATGCCCAACGAATCGGTCTGAATAAACCCTATTTCAGGATTACGATCTTTTCTATACCCTTTACCTTCCGGTATTGGCCCGTTTCCTATAATTAACAGTTCTTTATTATTGGTTTCATGCACATTAACAGAGGCTATTTCCAAACTACTGCTAAAAATCGGGTTGCCTGCCGTGTCCGTTTTAATCAGATAATTATGCGATGCGTAATCACCAGGAAAGCCCGACGTAAAAACGTAATCACCACTTCTTAAAACACTTAGTTTTGGTCGTATATCCCAATAAAATGCTTTTCTATTATTATGATGCCGCCCATAACCATCGCCGTATGTTTTTTCCCAAAGTATTGAACCCGTAGAATTTACCCTGATCAAGGCAGGGTTTCTTGCTTTTGAAGCAAATAGTAAAACGCCATTATCTAACAGTATAAAATCATTGAACATAAGAAAATTTTCTCCTGATTCGTTATTGAATTTGTAATTATTTGCCCAAATGATATTTCCGTTGTTTGACAGTTTGATTAAAAAACAATTATTATGATCCCAATAATTATCATTCGAATTACCCAATATCATAAATCCACTGTCACTATTCTTTATTACCCGGTTGCCTTTAATTGAGGTATTGGTATTAGAATAGATTTTCGACCACTCAATAATTCCATTGGGTGAAAGTTTTGCAACAAAAAGCTTTTCTTGAAAGTTATCCCAACTGGTGATTGTTCCAACAACAATATATCCCAAATCATAGGTCTGGCTAATTGAATTAAGCTCCAAATTATGCTCTGTTACAAGGGTGGTTGTCCAAATTGTATCCCCTTGGGTATCTATTTCAATACAAACGCCCTCATTATTGGTGCTGTTATTGTTATAAAATGAGCCGCACATTATGTAACAAGAGTCTTTTGTGTAGTCGATACTATTAAACGAAAATGAGCGCATTAGAGGATCATAAAGTGTATCGCCAATGGTTTTAGACCATAATAAATCTCCGTTAGTGTCAACCTTAATGATTAGCCCTCTAT
>WGDP01000187.1 GCA_015493215.1 Bacteroidales bacterium
GGCGGTGGCGAAAAATGCCGAACCAACTACCGCACCATGCTGGAAACCGTTTTTAAAATTGTCGGGCTTAAAAACCTCGATTTCCCGGAACATGCTTTTGCCACCACTAATTTTCACTGCGGCTACTACGACGACGGAGATGACCTGGAGAAAATCCTTCATTTCAGAAAACAGACCCTTGATGACTTTTACAAAGCTTACATAAAGGCAACCACGCCGTTTATGAAAAAGACAACCTCCCTATTAAGCCCGTTAATAAAGAGGAAGCTACTGAAACACTCGGAGCCGTATAAAGCCTATAAAGAAAAGGACAAAGAACTAACAAACCGTTTTTTTGGGTAAAAATCCGTAAGCTGAAACAAGATACGGTTACATGGGATTAAAGTCGCCGGCAACGCGCAAAAGCAAGTCGCTTATTTGGCTAAGGGTAAGCACATAATCGGGATGGGAAGTTTTTATGGCAATGGAGGGCATTATGGCAACCTGAGCCTCTTCGGCAGATTGCACAATGGTAAGGCCTCCCCTGTCTTTTATCATTTTTAATCCCATGGCACCATCCTGATTGCCCCCGGTCAATACTATCCCCACAACCTGATTGCCAATTGATATGGCAGCAGTTTCAAAAAGCACATCGATGGAAGGACGGGAAAAGTTAACCCGCTCCTCAACCGAGAGGGTAATGGATAAATCTTCCTCTATAAACACATGAAAATTGGGTGGCGCAATATAAACCGTTCCGGGTTTAACAACCTCTTTTTCGTCAGCCTCCTTAACCCTTAATGCAAGGTTGTTGTTTAACAAAGTAACCATATAGTTTTCCGAATCGGGACTAATATGTTGCACAATAACAATGGGAAGTCCAAAGTCTTTCGGCAAAGGTGCCAACAGCTTTTCAATGGCGGTAAGTCCACCTGCTGAAGCCCCGATAACAACAAGTTTATAGCGTGCCATATTTCTTATTATCAATTATTTTTCGCCGAGAAGCTTTTTCTGAAAAATCTTTCTGTCGTTATCAATCGTTTTATACAATCCCGATTTACTGCTAAACAGCAAACTCTCTTTCATTCCCAGCACAAGGTATCCGCCATTTATCAAGCTGTCGGTAAACAAATTTATTACTCTGTCCTGCAACTCTTTATTAAAATATATCAGCACATTACGGCACGAAATCATGTTAACAGTTTCAAATTTTGCATCGCTAACAAGATTGTGTAGTGCGAACTGAACATTTTGGCGAAGCCCGGGGTCGATTTCCACCCGGTTATCAATTACCCTGTAATAATCGGAGAATGAATTTTTACCACCGGCTTTTTGATAATTAACGGTATAATGTTTTATTTTATCGATGGAATAAACACCCTTCTTTGCTTTTTCGATGGCTTTTTCGTTAAAGTCGGTGGCAAAAATTTGGGTTCGCTTTAGCAGCCCTTCTTCCCGCAATAAGATGGCCATTGAATACACTTCTTCGCCGGTTGAACAGCCAGCAATCCATATTTTTGGAAAAGGGTATGTTTTTAACAACGGGATTACCCGTTTTCGCAAAGTCAGATAAAAAGCAGGGTCACGAAACATTTCGGTAACCTTAATCGACAACTCGCCAAGCAACTCTTTCATCTTGCTTTTGTTGTGCAAAATTAAATCCTGAACCTGCGAAAAGGATTGTAACCCGTTTACATTTTGAAAGTAGGTTAACCTGCGAAGGATGTGTGCTTTACTGTAGTTTCTGAAGTCGAACCCATACCCTTTGTAAACCGCTTCGAGGAGCAAATCAAGTTCAATCTTGTTTATTTCATCAGGCGAAGGAGTCTTCATGTAACAGGTTTATTTATAAAGCCAAACCCTCAACAGCGAAATAAGTTTGTCGCGGTCAACGGGTTTTGAAAGGTATTCGTTGGCACCGGCGGCAATACACTTTTCACGGTCTTCTTTCATAGCTTTGGCAGTAAGGGCTATAATTGGAACATCTTTAAATCTTTTATCCTTTCTAATTATTTTCATGGCTTCGTAGCCATCCATTTCGGGCATCATTATATCCAACAGGATTAAATCGGTTTCGGGATGCTCTTTAAGCTTTTCAAGGCCAATTTTACCATTTCTACCAACAATTACTTTTGCCTGATAGCTTTCCAACAGACTGAAGAGCGCAAAAACATTTCGCATATCGTCATCAACCAGCAAAATGGTTTTGTTTTCCAAAATATTATCGCTACCCTGTACTTTTTCAATCATTTCCTGCTTACTTTCGGGAAGCTCGGCTTTAACCTGATGGAGGAACAAAGTGGTTTCCGACAACAATCGCTCAAACGACTGCGCCCCCTTTAAAATAATGCTTTTTGAATATTTCTCCAGTATTTTGGTCTCTTTTTTCGACAAGTCCTTCCCAGTATAAATTACCACCGGTAAATCTTTGGCAATGTTATTTTTATCCATCTTTTCCAACAGCTCAAAGCCTGTCATATCTTTTAATCCCAAATCCAGAATCATACAATCGTAGGTACCTGTTTCCAATTTGGAATAAGCATCATTTCCCTCCTCAACCGCGGTAATTTCAATGTTTTCGTTACGCATCAAATTGATGATACTTTTCCGCATAATGGTTTCATCTTCAACAATAAGGAGTTTTTTAACCGGTTTTGATAAAATACTTTCTATTCGATTAAACAAATTATCAAGCATCTCCTTATTTACCGGTTTGGTAAGGTAACCCACAGCGCCCATTTTAAACACTTCGATGTCGCGATCGGCAGCCGAAATAAAGTGAACGGGGATGTGACGTGTTTTGGCGTTTCCTTTTAATTTTTCGAGCACTTTATATCCGTCAATTCCGGGCAAGCCAATGTCGAGAATAATTGCATCGGGCACATAGTAATCGGCATGAAACAAGCCCACTTCGCCGGAGGGCGCAATAATGGCCTTGAAGCCATGGTCGTGGGCAAGGTTCATAAGCACCTTGGCAAAATTAAGGTCATCTTCAATAATAAGAATTACGCTGTCGCCTTCATCAATTCGTTTTTTGTCATCCAGAATTTTAGGCACCTCCTCATCTTCGGGCTTTTTGCTTTTTCTTGATTTTTTAACCCGTTTTACTTTTTCGGATACAATCTCAGGAAAATGGGTATCTTTTATTTTAGGTGCTTCAAAAGGAAGGTAAAGGGTAAAATCAGCCCCTTTGTTTTCTTCACTTTCGAGGTGCATTTCACCTCCCAGCAATGAGGAAAAGTTGCGCGAAATACTCAGTCCCAGACCGGTTCCACCAAAACGCCTGCTCGTTGTGCCGTCAGCCTGGCGGAAAGCTTCAAAAATTAAATCCTGTTTATCGCGCGGAATACCAATGCCCGTATCAATCACCGAAATGGCAACCGTATTGTCAGGTTTTAATTTTTTATTGATAAATCGGGTATTGGAGTCGGGCTTGCTGATTTTAAGCGTAATACTTCCTTTTTCGGTAAACTTAATGGCATTTGAAATTAAGTTTTTAAGTATCTGCTGAACCCGCTGAATATCGGTAATAATGTACTCGGGCAGATTTTTATCAAGTTCGGTTTTAAACTTAAGCCCTTTCTTTTCAATAACCGGCTCAAATATCCTTTTTGATGAGTTTATCAGATCATCAAGATAGAGCTGCTCCAGATTGACTTCCAACTTACCTGATTCTACTTTTGAAAGGTCGAGGATATCGTTAATCAGGTCGAGCAAATCCATCCCCGAAGAGTGGATGGTATTTACAAACTCAATCTGCTTTTCGGTGAGGTTTTTTGTTTTATTTTCAGCCATAAGCTGCGAAAGAACAATAATACTGTTTAGCGGCGTACGCAGCTCATGCGACATGTTTGCCAAAAATTCCGATTTGTAGCGACTGGCAATTTCGAGGTCTTTGGCTTTCTTTTCAATCTCTTTTCTGGCCTGTTCCAGCTCACGATTTTTCTTTTTAATGGCATCGCGCTGTAACTCCAGTGCGTTGGATCGTTCTTCCAACTCTTCGTTGGTAACTTTTAACTCCTCTTTTTGACTTTGAAGTATTTCTTCCGACTTTTTCAGGGCTTTGGTTTGTTCCTGCAACTCTTCGTTGGTTTGCCTCAATTCTTCTTGCTGCACTTCCAGCTCGCGTGCCTGCAACTGCGTTTTTTCCAAAAGCTCTTTTACTTTAATGTACGACTGCAACGTTACAACCGAAAGGGCAATATCAACCATTCCCCTATCTAAAAATGTCAGTTTCAAGTCGGTAAAACTGTTTACTGTTGCCAACTCAATAACTCCCACAACTGCATCTTTATACGAGAAGGGTATTACCAGCAGCTCGGCATGATTAACATTATCAGCCAGAACAGGAACATCGGGCAAAGTTTGTGCATCTTTTGTTTTTATAAGCAGCTGCTTGTTTTCTTTTAACACCTGACCGGGAAGGCCTTCGCCGGGTTTTAGTTTTTTAACCCGTTTAACATCTTCGCCTGACAATGCAAAAGTTGACTGCAGATGAAGTGTGTTTTTTTCATCGGTAAGATAAAGCACTCCACTTTGGGCATCAAGATAACGACACAGGAAAAACAGCACGTCATCCGAAAGCTTACTAATATCGGTGTGGCCTTTTAGGGTTTTATCCAACTTGGCGAGGCCGTTTTTAAGCCAGTTTTGCTCTTTAATCTGTTTGTCGTTTGTGCGCAGTGTTTCGGTCATGCTGTATAACGCTTTTCCAAGAGAATCGTTTTCGCTACGAGGCTCGATGACAGCCGAGTAATCGCCTTTTGCAATTTTATTGGCCTGCTTGATTACGGATCGGAAACTTTCCACCATTTGGTTGATTGATTTTCCAAGCACATCATCTTTGCTACGAATTCGGACTTTTTCGGCAAAATCGCCTTTAGCCATCAACTTGGTTACCGAAGCATAATTTAGAAACGAATTTACCAGTGTTATAAAGGTATCCTTCATTTCGCCTATTTCGTTTTTGGGTGCTTTAATGGTTTTCAGCTCCAGCTTACCACTGGCCACCTCTTTACCCCATGAGGAGAGGTGCTTGATAGGGCTGACAAACCACCGGGTAACCAGTATGGAAACCAAAAAGACCAGCAAAAAGGTAAGGATAAACGATACTTTAACATAATCGCTTAGCCGGCGGGCATAAGCAAAAGCTTCGTTGTGTTCAATTTCTTCAAACAAAGCCCACCTAACCCCGTAAGGTTCAAGACTTTTTAGATACCGGTAAATACCGAGCACATATTTTACCTTATTATCGCTGTTATAGGTCGAAACCTTCTCTTCGTTAAGCTCGTGCGACACCAGAAACGCCGGTTCGTTAATGTGGTTAATATAATCTTTCCACATTTTCGATTTTGTATTAACAACCCGTTTTGTTAAAATCTCGCTGTTATCGCCAAACCGTGTTGCCGTACGTAAATAGAGGTCGGAACCCAAAATAAAAGCGTCGCCGGTTTCACCATAACCACCTACATCGCCAATAATTTTATTAAGTTGATCAACAGGAAACTGCACCACATCAGCTCCGGTAACAGCCTTGTTGCCATTTTTAATGGTCTTAACAAAAAACCCCGAAATGGTATTCCCTGATGGTTTAAATCGCTCCAAATCGGAAAATAAAACTTTATCTTCCTGAAATGATTTTTTAATGGTGTTGGTGAGTCGTGAATTTTGAAACGAAGGATTGGTAAATATGTTCAGCCCTATAATGTAGGGATTGGTAACGCTAAACAGTACCACACCGTTGGCGTCGATGATGAGCTGATCCTGATAACCGATGTTTTTTATATGCTGGGCTAAATCATCTTTTAAGCCGGCAACAAGTTGTTTATATTCATCTGTTTTGGCAAATTCTTTCATCGAAATTCCTCTGGTTTTAAGAATTTGATGAATTTGTTCGATGATTTTATCGTTGTCTTCCAAACTCGAAGTTATTTCAAGATAATCTTTAGCCTCATTAAAAAAGGTTGTTAAATACTTTGCCCTGAGCTGCGACGATGAGGTTAACGACTTATCGGTAACAATGGTTAATCCCTGATAGGCATTTAAAAAGTTAACAAAGCTAACAATGGCAAGCGGAATAATTGAAATAGCCATAAACCATATAAGCAGCGATTTACCAACGCCGATATATTTCCACGAGCGTAAGGAGTGTTTAAATTTCTCCCACGTTTTCGATTCATTGTAATCAATAAAATCTTTCATTTTCCGGTAATGTTTGGTAAAACTACTTTTTGAAGTTTAATTTAATAGTTTCATAAAGTAATTGAGGATGAATGGGTTTTGACAAATAATCATCCATTCCAATGGAAAGAAACTGTTCTTTGTCCCCTTTCATGGCGTGTGCAGTCATGGCAATAATGGGGGTATGTTTTTGGGTTTCCAGTTCAAACTCCCTGATTCGTTTGGTGGCATCAATACCATCCATTTCAGGCATTTGAACATCCATCAAAATAATATCAATTTCATCGTGCTGATTTTTATAAATATCCAAGGCTTCCTTACCGGTTTTAGCCTCAATAACCTTAAAGTTTTTCCGCTGAAGCAGCTGTTTAACAATTTTCATGTTAATGGTTTGGTCTTCGGCCACAAGTACATTAAGGCCTTCCGGCACATCGGCAGGTTTTGTTTCTTTTTTAGGTTTAACGGTTTTGGTATCGGCATCGGAAGCAACATTCGACTTTACTCCTTTCAGCGACTTTTCAATTTTACTTTTAAGCACATTTTGCGAAACAGGTTTAATGATCAAATCGCTTTGGCTTCTTTTTCTAATTTGTTCAACCCAGGTACTCGACTTGATTTCGGAGAGCAAATAAAGATAGCTGGAATTTTTCTTTAACAATTCAATCGACTTGCTAAGGTTGTCGATGTTTTTTTGGGTAGGTTCAACGGTTACAAAAGCAAAATCAAAATGCTGTTTTTCGGCAATCTTTAATGCTTTATCAATTGAACCAGCTACTTCATTATCAATTTTCCAATAGGAGAGCATATCCGATAAAACTTTTGCAGCAAGCGGATGCTCTTCAATAATAAGTGCATTTATTTTAGTTTTCCCATCGGGAATTGCAATTTTAGAGAGGTCTTCTTTTTGTTTACCCGTTAAAAGGTTAAGGGTAAAATAAAATTCGCTTCCTTTGTTTACGGCACTTTTTATTTGGATACGTCCGCCCATCAGTTTGGCCAGGCTTTGTGAAATATACAAACCCAATCCGGTACCCCCAAATTCGCGGGTAGTTGATTTGTGTGCCTGGGTGTAGGTATCGAACAGCGAATGAATTTTTTCGGGAGGAATACCCATGCCGGTATCTTTTACCGAAAAGAAAAGTCGTATTTGCTCTTCAATAAGCTCCTCCTGACGAACCGTAAGGGTAACGGTTCCGTTGGTGGTAAACTTATTGGCATTGCTTAAAAGGTTAACCAATATTTGCCTGATTCGCAGCGAATCACCTATAAGAATGTCAGGAATATCATATTGAAGGTTACATATCAGCTCGTTACCATTGTTAAAGGCTTTTAACGAAATAATGGCAAATACTTTTTCAATCATATCGCGCAAACTGAATTCAGCCTCTTCAATTTCGAGCATATTTGCTTCAATTTTCGAGATATCCAAAATTCCGTTTATAATCTCCAGCAATGTTTCGCCAGAGGTTTTAATATCCTGAAGGCGCTCTTTTTGCAAATTAGTCAGTTCCGAATCCATCAGCCCCAAATCGGCAATACCAATAATACCATTGAGCGGAGTCCGAATTTCATGGCTCATGTTGGCGAGATATAATGATTTTGATTTGGTAGATTCTTCGGCAAATCTTTTGGCTTCATTTAGTGCCTTAACGGTTTTTTTTAGTTTTTCGGTGGTACGTTCAAGTTCTTTTTTATGTTTAAAAAATTCGATAAAAGCATTTACCTTACTTTTAAGTATTTCTAAATCAAGAGGTTTATATAAGTAATCAACAGCTCCGGTTTCATATCCTTTAAAAATATGCTTACGCTGTTTGCTAATAGCCGTTACAAAAATGATAGGAATGTTTTTAGTATGCTCGCTACTGCGCATTAGTTCGGCTGTTTCAAAACCATCCATACCGGGCATTTGCACATCCAGCAAAACCAACGATACTTCATGATCAAGCATCACGCCCAAAGCTTCGTTTCCGGAAGAAGCCTTTAAAATATTTAAATCGGGGCTTTCTAAAATGCTTTCCAGCGCCAATAAGTTTTCAGGGTGGTCATCAACAATTAATATATTGAATTTACTATCGTTTACCATAACGTTTTCTTTTTCCTAAGCAGTAAAATTAATCCATTTCAAGGCCAATAGCAAATATATGTAAAATTCTTTACCAACAGCACCCGGCTTAGCAGATTTTATATTGAACTTGTTTAAAATCTTTTATTTGATAGAATAGTATTATATTGTATATCAGAAAAATAGAACAGATATTATTTATTACAAATGGTTTTAAAGTCGCAATAGGTACAGTTGGCTGTGTCAGCAGTTTGACAAAAACTTTTGTTGCCGTCAAATATTTCGGTTAACAGCGTTTTTAAAGTTGCTTCAAAGTCAAGGTGCCAGCTATCGGGATTTTCGGACAGTGCAGCCGGCGAAATAAACCCTTCCGAAAGGTTACGAAGACTGAACAAACCAACGGATAAGTTTTTTGTTTCGGGAAAATTTTGTTTAAATAGCCATCCGTAAGTTAAGGTTTGAAAGGCTTTTGAATATTTCCTGTCGGTTAACAACTGATGCCACTCCTTAAAATTTACATCATTTTTTGTTACGCTTCCGGTTTTATAATCTGAAATTCTGACCTGCGAGCCTTGTTTGTCAATCCGGTCGATAACACCCTTTATCAAAACCGTTTGCCCGTTATCTAACACCAAAGTGTGTTGCAACTCTTTTTCAACAGCCACCATGGTTCTTGGCTCATTTTGTAAATTTTCAATCTCTCTGTTTAAAAAACGCTCCAGAACTTTTTTCAGCACCTGCATGGTTAAAATATTCTTTCCGTGATGAACATCACCGGGAAAATTCTTTTTCAAACTTTCGTTCACCTGCTCATCCAAAGTTGATATAGCTACCTTTAACTGACTGACATTGATGTTCTTATTTAAAAACTGAGTAAAAATATGTTCGAGCACTTCGTGCACAATGGTACCGAACACATCGGCTTCGAGATTGCTTTTTACCTCATCGGGAATTTTGAGTTTTAGTATTCGCGAAAAATAAAATTGCAATGGACAGTTAATATATTGGTTCAATGCCGAAGGCGACAATCCTTCTATCCGAAGTGCCTCCAGTTTTTTTAAAACGGTTTCACTTTTTGTAATCTCAATGGCATGTTCCGCAGGCGGGTTACCGGTATCAATTTTTAAATAGTGATGTTGCAGGTTTATGTTCGGGTTTACTTTGGCAGTTTCAATTTCAAGCTGAAACAAGAATCTGCTTTTTTCACCGGCGCCAAAATTACCCTCCTGTGAGTTATATACCAAAACAACCTCTTGGGCACGCTGCAACAACCTGAAAAAATGGTATGCGTAAATGGCATTTTCCTCGTCGGGAAGCGGCAGCCCAAACTCTCTTCTAATATCAAAAGGAATAAACGAGTCGGCTCCACCACTTTTTGGCAACATGCCTTCGTTGGCCGAAAGAATAACAAGTCGCTTAAAATCAAGCAGTCTGGTTTCGAGCATGCCCATTACCTGCACCCCATTTAACGGCTCGCCCTTTAAGTTTATTTCCGAAGCTGAAACAAGCCTCACAAACAGCTTTTGAAAAACCTTTAAGTTAAAAACCGTTTCATTACCTTTTAAAATGGACGAAAGCTTTTTCATCACAACCAAAAGAGCGGAAACTTCCTGTTGAAGTATCGGGTTACAGAGGCCTTTTTTACCATTGGATTCCAAAGTGCTGTCCACATGGCTTTTAATCTTTGCCAACAACTCCATCATGCCGTTAAAAACCGATTCGACATCAACCGTTTGAGGAAACAAAATTGAAGATAGTAATTGGTCATCACCTGAAAAAGCGTTAACCACCTTGTTCCGCTCCAAAAACTCACGATTAAACTGTTTGATTTTTAAAATTGCCGCGCCGGAAGATTGAATCAGCTGTTGTAAAGCAGCATTTTGAAGCATACTTAAGATGAGTGCTGTAGCAAAAAAACGGGATTTTTGTTCGCTCTGACGAACCAGCAATTCCAGCCACAAAATAAAGAACTGTGTCAGACTCCCCAACTCAAGGGGATATCCCATGGTAACGTTGTAAATGGCCTTATCTTTATTGAGTGAGGTAAGCAACGGCACAAGCAGTTTTTCATCGGCCAATACAACAGCGGTATCTTCGGGTGATTCGTCACCATTGGCATCAGCCATTTTTTCAAGCAGCTGCCCTACATATTTAACCTGCGCAACCTGCCCGGGAGCAGCAACTTCGGTGATATTTTTTTCACCTTCGAGAAGGTTGTTTTCGATCCACTGCGGTTGATTTATCTTTAAATTCTTAAAAATGCGGTTTAGAGGCTTACCGGCTTCCTGCCGGGGCAAATTATACTTTTTCGGATGGATGTAGTAGTCATCAACATCCCAAAGAAGGGTTACCGCATATTTTTTACGAAGGCCGTCGATTAACTTTTCCTCTGCCCGTGTAAGCGCGTTAAAGCCTGCAAAAACAAACTGTTTCCATGGTAGCTCCTCCTCTTTGTCAATGTTTTCAGCAATAGCACGATACATCATACCCTTGGTAGCCATTCCTCTTTCGGTTAACGATTTTTTAAATAAATCGTAATAGCGATAAAGGCTTTTGTAAAAGTCGAGATAGGCCTTTTCAAAATCGGTGAGGGGCGTCCCGTCGGGATGCCAGCGTTCAATGGCTTTTGCTTTGGAAAGAAAGGTAAACAGGTCGTTAACATCGACCAAAGCCATGTCGGCATCATTAAAATCGCGCAACATAATGGGTGCCCAATTGATAAACTCGTCGGGCTGCCGCGATTTTTCACCTTCCAGCTTTTTATGTATTTCAAAAAGTTCGAACCAACTCACCATGGAATCCTGAATGGTAAACGGAGAAAGCTCGGTTATAAACTCATCAATGGAACGAACATCGGGAATCCAGAAAGGCTGCACCACCTGCTCCTTTAAATATTTTTTTAAAAATATTTCGGGCCTTTTGTTTGGGAATACCACAACGGTTTGCAATAAATCGGATTTACTCCTGCCATGCAAAACCGCCGCTACCTTGTTTAGAAATTTATTGTTGTTCATTTATTGTTGTAACGTTCTACTCAACAAACCAATACACTGATTTATACAATTTTATTAAAGACTTTTCTTTCCAGGATGCTGTCGGTTATCAAAAAAGTTTAATAGTATGACTTTATCGCCTGAAATTCTATAAAACAGATTTACCTGTTTTATTATCGTAAAACCACGTTGTTAATCCTTTCCATAATTTTCCATCTTTACCTGAAAGACGTTCTTTTATTAGGATATAAAAGTCTGACAAAAGAGTTTCATTATCGATGCTGTCTATTAAATTATGAAAATCCTTTTTAAGTTCTAAGGTATTCATGGCAATTCTTTTTTGACAAAGATAATGATTATTTTTTTCGATTGCCGTGCCACTTCACCATGCACCCTGCCCGCAAAAGATAACTTTCAAACCATTAACCCATTCACTCATTCACTCATTTAAGCATTCACCCATTCACTCTCTAACGCTTTCAGAATACCACTCCGTCCAAACGGCTGAACCTGTTCAGTCGGGCGGGTATCTGCCTAATTTTTTATTTAGCGTGTACGAGCCGTTTTTTATATTTTCCCTTCATGCAAGTCCCAAATTGGAAAGCACATTTCATAATCATTCCAAATAACATCTCCATATTCAATTGAAAAAGATTAAAATAATTGTTTGTCCCGATACTTTTTCGTCATTGGATTTTTAGCTTTTTCTAAAAATTCTCCAAAATCAATGATCTTTTCAATACCATCAGAAAATTGAAACTTAATTCTGTAATCTCCCAAGTACTCTGCTTTTTGAATTGATATTACCATTTTTCTATAATTTTTTTGTTATCTTTTCTGTTGCAATTTCCTTATTAAAAACAAAAAAGTCCACCCATTTTCGAATAATATCATCCCTATAATATTCAACGAGTTTTTTGAACTTTATCAAGTTTTGGCTGTCAAGAGGTTTCTTTCCTGCAACGGTTTTTATTGAGACTTCCACAAATTTCCCGATTTCGTAAATTATTTCAGCTTTACTTTCTTATTCCTGATATTTACAATGCACATGAATTGGTTCGAGTTCATTGGAATAGAATAAAACAATTAATCCAAAATATTCATATAGTTTAGGCATTTCTCTTTTTTTAGCAAATTTACAAAATTGTTCGGATATTTTCTATATCGCACCCCCAAGCTCGTCCGGTTTGCCCGTTTGAATGATGCAGTCGCGCAGCCCCGCCTGCCTGTCGTTTACCAGGCTTTGGAGGACAGACAAGCCGGACGGGCAGGTTTTTTTATCTGCTAATTACGGAGAGCAAGGCTGAAAGTCTTGCTTATTTTAGCCTGTGGCAGCGCCACAGGTTAAAATAAATTGCAGATAAAAGCGCCCTGAAAGGGCAAGCTTAATATTTCAAAATGGAGCTTGTTATATACACATTAAGTTGCCCTTACAGGGCGCACATGTTTTTTTGCCGAGATTCCCAAGGCTTCGCCATTGGGATAGATTAAGCCGCCCTTACAGGGCGTTCAGGTGAATAATTGGTACACTTTTCAATTAACAGGTGGCCTGGTTTTCAATTGAAATAAACAAATAACGCTTTTCAATCTTTTTGGCCTCCCTCGTACGTGCCGGCAGGCAGGCTCTCTTCGACCACAATCTCGTCCGGATTTGCCCGTCCGGGCAGGCGGGCGTTCAATTCGTGTATTCCTCCGATAGCTCCGATAACTATCGGAGGAGCTATCGAAAGTGGATAATAAGTCATCTTCCGATAGCCATCGGAATACACGAATTTATCGAATTGTTCTTTTTCATGCCTTTGGCATGAAAAAGAACAATTTAACAAATTATATTTTTAGGTGAAAAGAGCGATTGAAATCATGATACAAATTATTAATATAC
>WGDP01000188.1 GCA_015493215.1 Bacteroidales bacterium
ACTTCACCGGTTTCGCCGGGTTTGCAAACCCTGTTTTCTTCAAAATTATACAGCTCAACAAACTGGAAATCGGTGGGCAGGTGGTATTCGTTGGAGGCACAACTATCACACTGATAGCCTATCAATCCGCAGTCGGCACTTGTATAGGCCAACGATTCAATCTTAACCTTTTCGCCAAAAGCTTTTCGCAGATGATGCCGTATCATTTCGCTCATGTGCTCTCCGGCATACCCGATAATTTTAACAAAATCAACTTTCAGGTTTTGTTGCAAAATCTTATCGGCAAGAATGACGAAAACCGTAGGCAGGCTCAACAAAACCGTGGGTTTAAACTCCATAATGTAAGCAAGCATCTTATCAAAATCGATGTTGGCGGAGATGGGAAGGTGATTGGCTCCGATAAGCCTGATGTTGTCGTGCAGGGCTATAAACGAAGGCCAAAGGCTGCCTGCCACAAAAAGGTTGGCAACGCTGTCCTGCGGTGTGATACCCATAAGTCGCAACGCATCCGCCTGACGTTGTAAAAACGCATCCCACTCGCGATAGGTAAGCATGGTATATCGAGCCAGCCCGGTAGAACCTCCGGTAGAGGTCATGATGGTTTCTTTGAGCGGCATCTCAAGGGTTAACATGCTCTCCGACTTGGGATAACTGTTGTTAAACAGCTCGTCTTTGGTAAGAATGGGAACCTTTAACCAATCGTCGTACGTGGAAACTGCTGCTATCGATTTATATTTTTCGCTGTAAAATGCCGAATGTTTTTTGGCGTATTCAAAAACTCCAACGGCCTTTTTCAACGATACCTCTTTGGATAATTGTTTAAACATGGCTAACTTTTTATGGTGTGATGTTTTTGTGCTAATTTTTTTTGTGAAATGGGAACAACAGTAACCTTTACCAACTCTTCGCCTGCCGCTGCAGAGAGTTTATCGTACTTGGCGGTAAATTCGTTGGACGACTCTTTTAAAAACCTGACCACCGCTTTTTGATATTTTTCCGAAAGGCTCTCATGCTCTTCCAAAACGTAAATGGTAAATTTTAAAAATTCCACATCGTTTTTTTCAACTTTTTCAACTTCGTACAATCCTCCGTATTGATAGCTTTCGTCCAGCGAGTCGAAAAAATCGCCACTGGCATAGGTGTTTAAATTGGTTCCGTAAAAAACAATGGAATTACTTACACGTCCAAAAACATAGAGCAATTCATCGGGAAGTTTGTCAAACAGTTCACGGCTGATACCGGTATCTTTAAAAACATGCTTGCTTATAACACTGCCCGTATCTTTGGTATCGTAACGGATGAGCGGCACAAACTGGTCTTTGGTTACTACAAGGCTTCCGTTTAGGGTTTCCATATAAGCATGGTCGTTTTTAATAAAAAACATGGGAGGATTTTCGTCGTTAAACAGTTTTTTAGACCATTGCGGATTATTGTTTAAAAACTTGCGTAACAAAATGGTATCACGGCTTTCGATGCCGAGGTCGCCGGTGTCAGCCGAGCCATACCCTGTTTTTACCACATAAACGTTATCGTGTTTATGTCCGAACATGCGAGCTGTTTTTTCTCTGAAATTTTCGGTAAAGTATTCACCTACCACCGGAAAAAATATTTTTCCGTTGAGCAGCTCTTTTTCTTCCCTAAGCAATGCATAAATAATGCTGATGCTCGAAGGGTTGGTAATCCATACAATCTGTTCGAACATGTGACCGAACTCTTTGGCAATAAGTGCCGATTCTTTAAGGTCGATGCCGGGTGTGGCAGTAACAACACCATCTGTTCTTGCAGCAAGGTTACGTAGGGTGCAGGCCAGTTGCATCCCGCCAATCCATGTCCCCAATGCCAGCGAAACCAATATTAAGGTTGATTTTTTATCGATGGAATAGTTGTCGATAAACAGCTCTCTTACTTTACCGAGATACTCCTCTTCATCCTCCGACTCTTTAAGCCATAGCACACTGCCGCTTTTTGAAAATCCGCTGGAAGCTCCTATTAAAAAACATTTTTTAAAGCTTCCTTCGCGGATAAGGTCGCCCACAGGATACGACAACAGGTAATTCTTTTTGTCGGTCAGCGGAATATCTTCCCACCGTTCAGCCTCGTTAAAATGATGTTTGGCAAGGAAACTTCCGTATCCTTTTACGGTATTGCGTACATTGTTAAATAGCTCAAATTTATCCATGACTCTTTGTTAATAGTTATTCAATATTCAACTCTTTAAGCCGGTAAACACCAATGGCGCTTATCAGGATGATCATCCCGCTCACCACAAAAACCCAAAATATTCCAATAGCGCCAGTTACCGCTCCCATTACACCATAGCTGACCGGTTGCAACGACAGCGACACGGCAATTATTAATGACATAATTTTTCCAAGCGACTCTTGCGGAAGCCGTTTTTGATACAACGATATAAGTGTGATGTTAAACACATTAAGAAAGAAACCTATAACAAACATCTCTACTAACTGCAAAAACAGCAGATGCGTAAAACCGGTAACGATAAAAGTGCCACCCATGGCCACAAAAGAAGCCGACAAAATGGTTCCGGGTTTCATGGTAAAGTTTTTTCCGGATAGCAACAGCGAGCTTGTAAGCATACCGGTACCAATGGCTCCCATTAAATAGGCGATTACTTTAACATCTGCTTTGGCCATTACCGGAACAATAATGGTTAAGGAAGAAAAGAAAAAGTTTACCACTGCCATTTTAAGTATCATTTTGTGTACGATGGCGTACTGCTTTACCAGCCTGACCCCTATTTTAATATCCTCAAGGAGAGGCGTTGCCGTTTTTTTTACAACGTGGCTAATATCTTTAATATTGAGCAGAAACAGTACCGACACCAAAAACATGGCTCCCGCGCCAATAAAGGCTTTGGTAACGCCCAGAGTTGCAATGATAGCCGAACCGAACAGCGGCCCGACAATGGAGCTGGCACTGCCGCTAATTTGCTCAACGGCGTTGGCTTGTGTAATTTTATCCTCAGGAGCCAACGAAGGAATAACCGCCAGGGAAGCAGGGTTAAAAAATGCCGATGCCAGTGAAATACCGATGGTTCCCACAATGAGCCAGGTGGTATTTAAAACGGCAAGATAATAGAGCCAGGCAAACACCAAAACAATCAGCAATCTGAAAAAGTCGGCAATCATCATAACGGCAATTTTGTTGTTACGGTCTATCATGCTGCCGGCAAAGGGTGCAATTATTACGGCGGGCAGTGAGGCAGCCACCATGGCCAAACCGACAATTAGCGCTGAGTTTGTCCATTTATAAACAATCCAGATGAGTATAAGCGAATGCATCCGTGACGCCAGTTGCGAACCTACCGTGGCAATCCAGAACCTGAAAAATACCGTGTTGTTCTTAAAAATATCTATCATTTGAGCACCTTCTCTTTCTCGCTGAGAATGTAGTTGAAAATTTCCTGCGCTTTTTCACCGTAAATTTTAATCTTCGATGAATCTATTGTGCCGTTTAAATATTCAAAACGGATGGCATCTTTACCATTTAACAACGAGGGCGCTATACCGGCAAAAAAGAATTTTTCCCGCTCAACCTGCTCAACCAATTCAGTTATGTCGGAATGCTCAATTGAAATAAATAAAAAAATTACCTCCGCTTTAAGTTTAAACAAAAGGTTATAAAATGCTTTTTTAATGGTATTAAATGTGTTTTTATCAGGCTCGGACACCTCAATAACACCAAACCCCCAGCCTGCGTAATAGTTCGATTTTACCTTATCATCTCCTGAGCCGGAGCCATTAACCGTTTCTCCCTGACTAAAATCAGCTCCCAGATTATCATATATTTTTTTTATAACATACTTATGCCTTGGCGGCAAAAAGAGTTTTCGTTTTCTGGTTATCAAAGGCTTAAAATAGAACATGCAACTTTCCCGCTGCGAAAGTGTATTGCTGATTTGCCTGAAACTTAATTTTTGAGGCACCAATCCGAAAGAGAAGCCACAGGGAAACGAACCGAAACCTACATTTACTTTTTGACTGAACACATGGGTTGTTACCGGTTGCGACATGATGCCTTCCAAATGAAGCTCAAAGGCTTTTTTTTCCAGCAATACACGCATTTTATTCATCAGATGAAATCCTCTGTACCCGGGTGAAACCACTGCCTGGCCACTTTCCGCCACACTACCCAACGAAGGACGTTCCAAAGCATAATGGCCTACTATTTCATCGCGGCGTTTGTCGTGGCATACAACCGAAACAAGTTTGCCACTTCTGTTTTGTGCGGTTATTCTTTCGGGGTAATAAAGATCTTCGTTGGGATATGAATATCCGTAAGCACGGTAAATGGTTCGGGCAATTTTAATGGCGTCCGAATCTTTAAAAGGCCTTATCTCAATATCATCGGCATGTATGGCAACCGTTTCCTTATCCTTTGGCCGTTTGTTGTTAAGAATGGTAATGATATCGCGCTGAGGTAATTCAAACGACAGCCTAAACTCCTTGCCTCCCGAACCATGATTAACCCATTCAACTTTATCGGCAAACTGCTTGATTAAAAACAGCTCCATTCCTTCAGTATCAACGGCGTTTACATCTGCTTCCGGATGATACTGCTTTGCCAGCGAACTGTCAAACGGCAATCCTTTGTCGAAAAAAGAAAGAATGAAAAAAGCATCATCAACATCGGCAACTACTTTGATGGTTGACAACTCATCTGGATTGAATGAGTTTTTTAAAATATGTAAAAATGCCTCTTCCGAAATAAGCCTTAAATGTTGCAACATATCTTGCGGTAGATGGTAAACTTTGGCGCTCTCTTCCACAAAAGACTGAAGTACCAAAAGCATTCCGGTTTGATTGGGTATTTGCAACTCGGTCATAAAAACAATGTTGACAGGTAACCACCTGTTTGTAGCAGGTTCAAATGTACTAAACTTTACTTAAGTAAAAAAGTAGTAAAAAACATTTCCCTGTTTTTAAGCTACGATAATTATCTCCAGCAAAATGAAGGCCGGCGCATGGGTGTGCGACTTGAAAATTGATAAAGAATTAGCTGAATTTTATTTTTAACGCAGCAAACCTACTCCACAGTCCGTATCAAAGCCGACTGTCCGGGTTTTAAATTGAACCAGAAAATTAAATTATTGCCTGCTTGTTTTTGGGCGGGTTTCAAACCGTTAATCACTACCGCTTTTGCTTTTACGGCAAACGATAACCCTGTTACAGTGTCGCCGGAAGTGTTGGTAACTTTAATCCTGCCATCGGGGAGTACTGTGT
>WGDP01000189.1 GCA_015493215.1 Bacteroidales bacterium
GAGCGTATTGCTATCTCAAAAAAGACGGGGTTGGTAGTGGGGATACGTATATTTGTTATTGGGTGTAGTTTTTTTATTCAGTTAATCTATTTTTCAAATCCATTCTTTCGTGTAATATTCTAATAATTTCAATTTCTTTTTCAGAAATCGAACGATAAAATATAATGTGTTTTCCAGATTTGAGTCCGAATAAATTTCTACTTATTCCGTTATAATCTTTTCCAAGTTTAGGGTTCTTTCCGATTTCCAAACAATCAACTAACCGGGTTTTAAAACAACCCCTTAATAAGTCTTTGTCATGTCTTCGGGGACTACCAATATAAAATCGGCAACCTTTCGCGTTTCATCGCTGATGGTGTCAATATCGGCTTGTTCTACCGTGGTTATGGTTACTATTTTTAAGCCGGGTTTGTACTTATTTAAATGCCACAGGATACTTTGGTAATTATCGGAGTGATAGGAACCGTTGAAGTGTAAAAAGAGTTTTCCCTTTTGTGCATAACCGGCAATGGAAAAGGCCATGGTGGCATCTTTTATTGCCTGCGCTTTGGGGAAGTTTTGATTTACATGTCCACCCATTCCCGGCATGTGCAACATATCGTTGTAACATTTAACAGCCGAATCGTAAGCAATGGGCAGGGGTGCAATATAGGTTTTGGCTTCGGCATCAAGCTTTTCGAGGCCTTCAAACCCTTTTTTATAAACTACCGAAGCATACCGGCGTGGTATGTTGGTGGCAATAAAAGGTAACTTATGTTTTTTGGCAAACTCCACCAACGGTTTATAATCGGTACTGTAATTTGGCCAAAGTCGGGCCTCATCCTTAAAGCTTTTTCCGCTTATTTCACCTGATAAATACTCGTCAAGAATAAGTTGGTTGTCGCGTTCAAACATCTCGGCACCAAGAATAAGATTATCCCCTTTGGCCTTATAGCAATCTTTTGTAAGTTCAAGCTCCATCCAGTGTGCAATGGGGTTGTTATGGCTCTCGCCAAAAAAAACAACATCGGCATTCAGCGCTGCTTTAAGCACTTTTTCGTATTTAACCTTTTTGCCCTTGCTGTTATAAAAATAGTAAGCGGGTTTATCCGATTTAAAAGCAGTAAGCATGAATACTGCCATTATTGCAACTAATAATTTTTTCATGAGTTAATAATTTTGTGTTTTATTGAACTTCTTGATTTTATGTTTTGTCACGATTTTTGGAAAAACCCCAAAAATCTCGCCAAAACAATTTCCCACGATTTTATTACCCGGGGTTTCCCGATAGCTATCGGGACCCCGGGCTATTTATATGCGACCCTTACAGGGTCGGATAATCATTTTCCTGTGTGTTTAACTTGTTAATCATGGTCATTTCATCTGTTTGATATTTTTTTCTTTTTTAATCCATCTTCCTGAAACACCATTGGGAGTAGGTTGTCAATTCCTTCGGTGGCAACTACCGGGCCGTTTTGTCCCTGCATGATAACCCTTATTTTGTTGGCTTGCCGATGCTCGGTTTCGGCAATAACCTGCCGGCATGCCCCACAAGGTGCAATGGGTTCTTTAATAACAAAGTGGTCGGCTTTTGCTGTAATGGCAATGGCTTTTACAGCAACATCCGGGTATTTTGATTTGGCATAAAACAGGGCAACCCGCTCGGCACATAAGCCCGAAGGGTAAGCGGTATTTTCCTGATTGTTACCATGAATTATTTCGCCGTTTTCCAATAAAACTGCTGCACCCACATGAAATTCGGAATAAGGCGCATACGAATTTTTTACCGCTACTTTGGCTTCGTGCAGAAGGTTTTTTTCCTTTGCAGTAAGCTCATCGGAACTGTTATATTGTTCAACAACAACTTCAAATTTGTTAATTTTCATTGAATTTAATTTTTAGGCTAAGATACAATGTTTTTGATTGTTTTACGACCAAATAGCAGGAATGAATAAAAAAAGGCGAACATAGAAACACCCGAGTGGGTATCAATGGTATCATCGGAAAGCATCGATAAAAACATGATGATGAAAAAGACAAGAAAGAAATAGTCGCTAAAATAGTGGAGCTTTACAGGCGGGTAAAACAGTGCAAACAAAAACCACAGCAACCCCACCGCTCCAAAAGTTATGGCCATGGTAAGAAACTGATTGTGTGCATGAAACATAAACTCAGGCTTTAATTTTGATTTCATTAATTTATATTCTTCAAAAAGAGCATCTTCCATATCGCCGGTTCCCACACCAAACAGCGGATAATGTTTAAAAAGTAAAATCGCACCTTTCATATATTCCAATCGTTGTAAAATCGAATTTCCCGAAGGGTCGCCACTAACTTTATAATGCTGAATCCCGTAAATAATTTTTAATAATCTGGTTTTAATTCCCGGATCGTTGATGTAATTACAATTAGCTATACCATTTTCAATCTGGCTGATTTCTTCGTTTGACAACTTACCTACGCCCTCGGCATCCTTACGCAAATTTTTTGAAGTAAGATATCTTTTAAGCGTATTCGACACAGGGATTCCGCTATTGGACAGGCTGTCATATTTTATCCGGCTGCGTTTGTTCCAAGCTTCACGCAACTCCTTTTCGCAAACATACAAACCCACATACTTACCGTTTTCTATTTGACTATTGAGGTTATTTGTATAGGGATTACCAAGTTTGGTATATTTATCCAATTGCTCCGTATGGATAGCCGGAGCTGTGGTAGCTTCACGAACAACCTGATTTACATAAATGTAAATGGCAATGGGAAAGCCCACAATAAAAATAACAATGACCCACCTCAAACTTCGCGACTTTGTTTTATAAACAGTATAAACACCAAAAACAAACAAAGTAACAACTATTGAAATCATGCCCGATATTGATTCCATAATTACAAGGAACGATAAAAACAATACAATTGTGAGTACAAAACCCGCCTTTTCCAAATTGTTGTAGCCACGCTCTTTAAACACAAACCACAATAAAATAAAAACACCGAAACTGATATTCAAACTAAACCGGATGGGGTTAATAAACGGCGACATATCGCGCACATCTAAAAACTCCTTGTTAAAAAATATATAAAAACCGATAAAAACACCGGCAAGCAGTGCGGCAAGATATCCCAACAGAATTTGTTTAAACTCACGATGCGATATTTTGGGCATACTTCCGAATATTAACGGAAATAAAAGAATTGGCAACTTAATGCGCAAACTTGTTGCTGCATAATTAAAATTTGAGGTATAAACCAACCCCAACAGATAAAGTAAAAAAACCGAGGCTGTAATCACCGCAGGCTTGTTTCGGTAAAACAGTTTTGTTTTCTCAACGGCATTATGTCTGATGGTTATGGCAATGTATTCGATGGTGTGCAAAATTCCTTCAAACACATTGCCATTCTGAAAAAAACGAAAAACAATGCGAAACGAAAAGCCTGACAAAATCCAAAGTAACAGCAACGAAATTTCAAATACACTTTGGGTATATTTCGACAATGGCAAACTCATGGCAATGAGTGCAATGTTTAAAATATAAACCGTGTGATGAAAATCGGATCTGTATCTAACTTTGGCTGTCAAAACAAATTAATTATTTTTCTTCGTTTGAGTCCTGTTTAAAAGTACCGTTTAAAATCGACTGATACTCTGTAGGATTGTTAATTACATCTATAGCCTTTGCTATTTCAGGGTCATCAATTAACGACGACTGAACCTTGCCTTTTTGGTAATAATACCGGGTTACGATTTCTATACGCAACAGTTGCTTAATTTCTTCCTTGTTTTTGTCAAGGTCTTTTTTCTTTTCTTGCTTTAGTTCCTTGTTAAGCAGTTGTAAAGTTGAATCAATTGCCGATGAATAGCCTTCGCGCTCGGCACTTTCCTTTAACCTTTTAATAACGGCTTCGGTTTCGGTTTTATAATCAAACTTATCGCCCACAAAATTTTTAAAGGCATCAAACAGCGAATCGCTTATCGTAAATGAGCCGGGGCCGGATATGGAATCGTGATTTTTTTTATACAAATTGGCAAATTTAAAAATATAGTTTTGAGCGTATAAATCGCCCGTAACCTGATTAAATTTTTCCCTCTTCATTTTTATGTCAGGCTCAATGCCGCCCCCGTCGTAAACAGTTCGGCCACCCTTTGTTTTAAAGGCGTTAATGAGCGAATCGGGGACTTTTGAAGGGCCATCTCCGTTTTCCCTGTCAAAGTAGTTGATGGCCTGAATACACCTGCCACTTGGAATGTAATATTTGGCAATGGTTACCTTAAGCTTGGAATTGTATGATATGGGAATGACGTTTTGCACCAGTCCCTTGCCGAAGGTACGACTGCCGATAATCACTCCGCGGTCGTAATCCTGAATAGAACCCGACACAATTTCGGAAGCAGAGGCTGTGTTTTCGTTAACCAAAATTACCAACGGGATTTTTGTGTCAACGGCAGCAAATTGTGTATTGTAGGTGTGGGTGTTGCTTTTAATTCGTCCTTTTGTTTTAACTATCAAATTGTTTTTTGGAATCCAGATGTTGGCAATTTTTACCGCTTCGTTAAGCAATCCACCACCGTTTGATCTTAAGTCGAAGATAATTCCTTTTAAATCTTTATGCTCCTTTTCCAACTCTATAAAGGCATTTTTAACATCATTGCCGGCATTTTGGCTAAACTGAATCAACGAAATGTAGCCAATATTTTTTGAAACCATGCCATAATAAGGCACATTGGGAATTTTAACTTTTTCGCGTACAATATTATAGGTTTCATCTTTGTCAGATCCAAAGTGACGAACCGTTACACTTACGGTAGTTCCCGGCGTTCCCTTCAACTTTTCGCTGATGGCTGAAGTGGTTTTTCCTCGTGCCGAATCGCCATCAATAACACGAATTTCATCGCCGGCCATCAGCCCTGCCTTTTGAGCCGGAAACCCTTCGTAAGGTTCCGAAATAACCACCCAGTCGCCCTGCTTTTGTATCATGGCACCAATGCCACCGTATTCGCCCTTAGCCATCAGTTCATAATCTTCCATTTTCGATTCGGGAATGTAAATGGTATATGGGTCGAGGTTTTTAAGCATGGCATCAATGGCATCCTGATTCAGGTTTCCGGGATTGATGTTGTCGGCATAATTTAAGTTAAGCTGACGCATGATGTCGCCATAAATTTCAAGGCTTTTCGAAATTTCAAAATTATTATCTTCCTGAGCGGTAATGCTTCCCGTAAAAAAAATAACGGCAAGCAACAATGTCATCTTCAAAAATCTCATAGCTCTGTTTAATGATTTATAAATTATATTTTTCAGGGAACCGGGTCGTAACCACTTCCTCCCCACGGATTACACGATGCAATTCGCTTAATGGCCATCCATCCACCTTTAAAAGGACCGTACTTTTGAATGGCCTCCACGCTGTATGTTGAGCAGGTTGGTGTGTAACGGCACGACTGCCCTAAAAAGGGGGAGAGCGTGTATTTGTACACGTGTATTAAAAAAATGAAAAATTTACCTATTAATTTGTTCATCCCGGTTTTTTAAACGCTGTAAAATTAGGATTATTTTCTTTTCAATTTGCCGGTAATCCATTATTGTGTCGGCCACATAAATTAACCCGACCAACAAGGTGCTTTTGTCTCCCTCAACCTGCTCATAAACAACCGATTTATTCTTTCTGTAAGCTTCGCGGATAAGTCGTTTAACACGGTTACGCTTTACGGCATGTTTAAATTTTTGCTTTGAAACCGAAATAAGCAGTTGTACAGGATAGTCCGATGCTTCCGGAATGATTTTGTAAACCACTTTAAAGGGATAGATAAAAAAACCCTCTCCTTCCGAAAACAACCTGCCTATGCGTTTTTTACTGTGAAGCCGCTCCTCTTTTTTAAACGTTTGTTTCAAAACTAAAATCGTTCAATTTATTAAACAGCACAAAAGTAATGTTATGGCCTGAATATGCAAGGATAAACAAAACATTGGCCACTTTATTTAATAAATCTTAAGAATGTAACTCTTCTTAGGCTCCTTCATTTAGGCACTCGTAAGCTCTTTTGGATTTGCCTGCCTGTCCGGCAAGGCGGGCAATCTGAAAGAAGAATAATACCCTAAATATAAATGCATTATGTCGTTCAGGCTGCAAACCTAAACGAGCTTTAGAGTAAGTAGTCGAAGTGTGACAACGAGTTTTGGGGTAGGATTGCTTATAACAGCCTATCTTCTTCTTCGGGCAGCCTTAGCCTGTTTTGTCAAAAACTCATCAAGTGCCATAGTCATCGAAGGAGCCGATTGTGTTGGAGCCGGAATGTTTAATGTAAAGCCGGCTTCTTTAACAGCTTTGGCAGTGGTATGGCCAAAAGCACCTATAATTTTTTCCCCTTGTTCATAGTTGGGGAAGTTTTTTTGAAGCGATTTAATACCTGCCGGGCTGAAAAATATCAGACAATCAAAACTGTCAATATCAACATGCGAAAGGTTGGCTGCAACCGTGCGGTAAATTACAGCACTAGTGTAATTGATGCCGGCACTATCCAACAACTTAAACATGCTTTGTTTATGAATATCGGAAGAAGGCACTAAAAAATTTTCTTCGCCATGCTTTTTAATCACATCAATAAGGTCGGCAAACTGCTGCTTTCCAAAAAAGATTTTACGCTTACGGTATTGGATATACTTTTGAAGATAGAAAGCCGTTGATTCGGAAATGCAGAAATATTTCATGGTGTCAGGAATTTCAAACCGAAGTTCTTTGGCCATTCTAAAATAATGGTCAACGGCATGGCGGCTTGTTAATATAACTGCCGAATGATCGGAAAAAGAAACTTTTGTTCTTCTAAACTCCTGAGATGGAATACCTTCAACCTTAATAAACTTTTCAAATGAAACATTAACATTAAATTTTCTGATAAGTTCGGCGTAAGGTGTTCTTTCAAGATCAGCCGGTTTGGGCTGCGAAATGAGGATGTTCTTTACTTTCAATTTAATTCCTTTTTTATTCCAACTTCAATTAAAAAATCAGCTAGTTATAAAAACTAACCCATAATTTTCCATCAACTTCAAAAGTATAATTACAGGTACGATTTCAAGGGCGCAAAGGTACAAAATATTGTGATAAAGCGAAATTTTTAATGATTTTGCCCCAATATAAAGCGTAAGACCCCATTTATAAACTATAATTATCATCAGTAGCACTATGCCCGCAAAATAGAAAACGGTAAAAGGAATATTAAGTAAAACAAACAACAGGGGGAGAAGAAAAAAACTCTGAATCAGGTCGGCACGAAAGGCAGCCCTAACCTGTTTGGCTGCTAAATCCTGTGTATTAAATAAAAGCCCCGTTGAAAATATTATTAAAAATCGCAATAAAAAATAAAGCAAAATCAACACCGGAATAGCAACAATTATCTGCTCAAAGGTATAGCCCGAAACGACATCACTAAAAAACCGCTCCGCCAACAAATATATAAACAGACTTGTGCTAACAATAAAAGTTATTCCCAACAGAAAATAGAGAATAATTCCGGGCTTGGCAAACTGATTGTCTTCGTACTTAGTTTTATGCTTCGACCCTTCACGAGAGAGCAACCTGAGTACCCGCTCAGGAAAAAAATACCAAACCAAAGTTAGCACGAAAGTCAGCAACAAAACACCTATGGTCAGCCATCCCGAAAGGTTATCGACTCGATTAACAATATCAATGGGTATGGAGCCTTGTTGTAAAAAATGCCCCGACGCAGGTTGCTGACAAATAGATGCAACAGCTTTAACCGTGTCAATTGAGGTGTCAATACGAGTTTGGCCAGATAAAAAAACAGATTGAACAACCGTGTCGGAACCAGTCGGTAAAACAACATAATTGCTTATTGAATCGATATTTAAAAGAGGTGTTGTCAAATTGAACTACTTTACTGAAATACAACATGGTAACCAAACAATAAAAGTTGTTAAAAAAATAACATTAAACCTTTTATCCTGCAAAATTAGTAATACTTTTGCAGGGTCAAATTTAAGTATAATAAAGTATTAAAATGGAACTGATAAATAAAATTCACAACATGGCCAAAGCGGCCGGAAAAACCATTGTTTTACCGGAAGGAACGGAAGAGAGAACAATGCGGGCTGCCGATTACGTCTTAAAGCATGGACTGGCAAAAATAATTCTGTTGGGTGATGAAGATGAAATTAAGGCAAAAGCCACTCAACTAAGTTTGTCAAATCTTGATAAAGCACAGCTGATTAATCCGGTAACTTTTAAAGAGAAAGATTATTTTGCCGAAAAGCTTTATCAACTGCGCAAAGGAAAAGGGTTAACCCTCGAACAGGCTTACAAGCTGGTTGAAGACCCGTTGTACCTTGCCACTCTTTTAATAAAAGAGGGAAAAGCTGATGGCGAAGTAGCAGGTGCCGACAATGCCACCGGCGACGTATTACGTCCTGCCTTTCAAATTGTTAAAACGCTTCCCGGCGTTAGCGCTGTTTCGGGAGCTTTTATTATGATTCTTCCCGAGCATAAAAAGCAGTTCGGCGAAAATGGTATTTTGGTGTTTTCCGATTGCGCCGTAAATCCCGACCCTACCACACAGCAACTGGCCGAACAGGCTGTCGAGTCGGCTCGTACAGCCAAATATATTGCAGGCATCGAACCAAAAGTTGCCATGTTGAGTTTTTCCACTAAAGGAAGCGCCAAACACGAAAAAGTTGACAAAGTGGTTGAAGCCACAGCGCTTGCCAAAAAAATGGATCCCGATTTAGCCATTGACGGCGAGCTTCAGGCCGATGCCGCTATTATTGAAGCCATCGGCAAAAAGAAAGCACCGGGGTCGGATATTGCAGGAAAAGCCAATGTGCTTATTTTTCCATCTCTCGAATCGGGTAACATTGCCTACAAGCTGGTTCAGCGCCTTGCCGATGCAGAGGCTGTAGGTCCTGTACTTCAGGGACTTGCTGCACCAATCAACGATTTATCGCGCGGATGCTCGGTTGACGACATTATTAATATGATTGCCATTACTGCCAACCAGGCCAATGGCTTGGGATAAAACCAACATAAAAAATCTTTACAAATGAATAATCAGTTATCAAAATTCAGCCTCGGCGAAAAAATGAAACCCAAAGGCACCATCCAAACGGTTGGTATTATTGGCTGTGGTTCAGTGGGACAACAAGTAACATTACAGGTTGCCACTTACGGAATGGACGTTGTGTTTTTAGACATTTCGGAAGAGCGGATCAAACAAATTTTTATTGATTTGGAGCTTCAACTGGACGAGACCATCAATCACTGGGGTATCACAGCCTCCGAAAAGAGGCTGATCTTATCCCGAATTAAAGGGACATTGGATTTTTCCGACCTCAAAAACTGCGATATTGTAATTGAAACCATCAGCTCAAGACAACGGGGCACATTAATTGAGCTGCGTCGCGAGATATTTAAAAAGGTGGAGAGTGTGGTTCGTGAAAACACCGTTATTAGCTCAAATCTCTCAACTTTAATGATTTCCGACCTTGCCATCGCCTTAAAGGTCAGAGATCGGGCAGTGGGAGTTCATTTTATTGAGCCGGTTGACAAAACAAAAATAATTGAGGTAATGCGCTGCATGAGCACGTCCGATAAAACACTGGAAACCATCTCGCGTTTTGCGCGGATGATTAATAAAAGAGTGGTTCAAATTCACGAATCACCCGGAAATATCAGTACCCGTATTTTGCTCCCTATTTTTAACGAAGCCTGTGAGGTGCTTATGGAAGGTGTCGCCTCGGTTGAAGATATCGACGACACCATGAAAGAGATTATGGGATACCATGTAGGGCCTTTTGAGTTGGCTGACCGCATTGGGTTAGATAAAATTTTAAAATACATGGATAACCTTTATGCCGAATATGGCGAACGCAAATACAAAGCATCACCTATTTTAAAACGATTGGTAAGAGCCAACTTTGTGGGAAAATATGTGGGCAAAGGATTTTACAACTACGAAGGCGATAAACCGGTAAGCAACACCATTTCGTGTGCAATTATCAAATAACCAAATTAAGAGTCATAAAAAAATGAATATTATAGTTTTAAATTGCGGCAGCTCATCCATTAAATATCAACTGTTTGATATGCCTTCAAAAAAAGTGCTGGTAAAAGGACTTGTGGAAAAAATAGGGCTTAAGGGAAGTGCAATTAAGTTGCAGCGCGACGGTGAAAAAGATGTAAAACTTACCGGCGAGATTCTGGATCATCAACAGGGTATCGAATTTTTACTGGGTATTTTAATTAGTGAGGAGTATGGTGTTTTAAAAAGCCTGAACGAAATTAATGCTGTGGGACACAGGGTTGTTCATGGAGGCGAAGAGTTTAGCGGAAGCGTTATGATTACGCCCGAAGTAATAAACGCATTGGAAAAATCAACCGAGCTGGCACCATTGCACAACCCGCCAAACCTAAAAGGGATATATGCCATGACGGCGTTGTTGCCCGACATTCCGCAGGTTGGCGTATTTGATACCGCCTTCCACCAAACCATGCCCGAGCATGTTTATCTGTATGCCATACCGTACATTCTTTACGAGAAGTATCGCATTCGCCGGTACGGATTTCACGGAACCAGTCATAAATATGTTTCGGCTCGTGCCTGCGAATTGTTAAATATCGACATTAACAAGCAAAAAATTATTACCTGCCACCTTGGCAACGGTTCATCGGTAGCAGCCGTTAAGTATGGCAAATCATACGATACCTCCATGGGAATGACTCCTACCGAAGGATTGGTTATGGGTACCCGTACAGGCGACATTGACCCTGGTGCACTGTTGCATTTTGCTGAAAAAGAGGACTTGAGTGTTGAATATACCCGGACACTTATAAATAAGTTTTCAGGGCTGCAAGGTATTTCAGGAGTTTCATCCGACATGCGTGATTTGGAAAATGCCGCTGCCGAAGGAAATCATCGCGCTCAGCTGGCGCTTGATATGTTTGCTTACAGGGTAAAAAAATATATTGGTGCTTATGCTGCCGCCCTTGAAGGAGCTGATATGCTTGTATTTACAGGTGGTATTGGCGAAAACGATACAC
>WGDP01000190.1 GCA_015493215.1 Bacteroidales bacterium
TGCAAACCCGCAACTGCCAACTGGATAAAAAGCATCGCTTCGCATTACGATTCAATAAAAACGCAGGTGGTGTTGGCGTATGGCCCTTACGAAAAAAAGAAGGGATTGCTCAATTTTATTATCCGTTACGACACCTTTATGGTAGGTATGCAATATCTGTCGTTTGCGCTGATGGGAAAACCCTATATGGGTGTTGGCCGAAACCTGTCGTACCGCAAGTCGCTTTTTATGCAGCACAAGGGGTTTGTTTCGCATTACGGCATTTCGTCGGGCGACGACGATTTGTTTATTCGTGAGGTGGCCAATAAAAGAAACACTGAAGTTGAACTGAACCCCAAAAGCTTTGTTTATTCCAAACCAAAAGCCTCGTTTGGTGATTGGTTAAAGCAAAAAAAGCGTCATTTAAGCACATCAAAAGCCTATAAACCCGCTATTAAATTTTTGCTAGGTTTGTTTGGACTGACACAGTTTTTGTTTTGGGTGCTGTTTGTAATTTTACTGGCGACAGGGGTAGACTGGCAAATTGTTTTGGGTTTGTTTGTTACCCGATTTGTTACACAAATAATTGTTCATAAAAAGGTAACCGCGCTTTTTGGGGAGCGGACATTATGTATATTTTCGTTACTGTGGGAAGGTGTTTATAGTTTGATAATGCCTTTTCTTACCTTAGCCGGCATGTTTACCAAACAATCTAAATGGAAATAAAGCATAAATTAACTGATAAAGGACAGCGCGATTATAAATTAATCAGGCGTGCGTTGGATGAGGGCGATCAGGCGGCGTATGCTCAGTTGCTGGATTTTTATCGCGATTCGCTTTATTACACGATGCTAAAGATGTCGAACAATCCTTATGATGCCGAGGATTTAACCATTGAAGCGTTTGGAAAGGCTTTTAAAAACCTGCGTCAATATACGCCCGATTTTGCTTTTAGTACCTGGCTGTTTAAAATTGCGGCCAACAACTGTATCGACTATTTACGGAAGAAGAAGAAAGTTTCGGCTACCATTCAAAACAAGGACAATGCCGATCAGGATGAGGTTACCGTAAAGTTGGAATCGCAATTTCGTGACCCTGAAGAGCATATTATTAATAAGGAGAAGATTGTTTTAATGCGCGATGTGGTGGAGAAGTTAAAACCCCATTACCGTAGGCTTATCAAAATGCGTTACTTTGATGAGCTTACCTATGATGAAATTGTTCAGGAGCTTGGCCTCCCGCTGGGAACGGTAAAAGTTCAGCTGTTTCGTGCCCGCGATTTTTTGTATAACATCCTTAAAAACTCCAAAGAGAATATTTGACAGTTATTGAAAATATCAGCCAAATCCCCGATGAGCGCATATCGGAATCAGGGATTTGACCTTTGTAATCAGCTGTTACTTAACATTTACCTTTCCCAGCCTGTCCATTAAATCTTTTTCAATCTTGTCGCCCAGCTCTTTACGTTTATATTGCTTTGCAATTTGCGAAGCACGCTGCAACACGGCCATGGCCTGCTGTATATTATTACCGTAATAGTTCATAAACTTATCCTCTAATCCCATATAATAATCCAAATCTTCATCATATCTCTTGGCAACCAGATTAATCACACTATCCCCTTTTTCCATGGCGCCCGAACGGTAGTAAGCCTCTGCCCAGTATAAAGTATAAAAGTCGAAAATAAATTTATTGTTGGGGAAAAAGTATAAGCCTCTGTCGAGCACCTGAACAGCCGAATCGTATTTTTGAACATTAACCAGCGATTGAGCCAACCTCAGATAGCTTTGTTTACCCATGGCTGAGTTACGCATACTTTCACGGTCAACCGTAACATCGGGTTCGTTCAATCGTCCCCAGCGTACTTTGTCGTTCATCAATACTTTCCAGGAGCGGTCGATGTCAACACCGCCTACACGATCCACGAAGTCGCGGGCAGGAACCGGCCTGAACCTGTAAACAACCCCTTCCATATGACAATATTTATCCACCTTCATCACTTTGCTAACTGCGTTGGTGTTGGCAAAATAGATGGGCCGTTTCCAGTCGTTGGTGGCCACAAGGTCATACAACAACAAATCGTTTCTAAAAATACCGTTTTGGGTGATGGTCCAGCTAATTTTATCGGGTATCATGTTCTTTTCCGATTCTCTAACCGTTCCCGTTTCCAAAACAGCTTTTTTGTTGATGGGTAAAAAGATGTTTTTGGTGGGAATAAAGTTAATGTATTCTCCTCCCTGAATGGGCACCTTTGTATCGCGCCTGTCGCTGTTAACAAAGCCAATTACATCTTTAAGGTTGCCGCTTTTAAATTTATCGAGAACCGGCAAATAGTTAAAGGTTCCCAACCTGTATTTTGATCGGGGAATTGTTAGCGGAAGCTTATCGGAATTGTAAACTTTTCTTGCCATTTGCGTAACGTACCAGTCGCCGGAGGCAAGCATATAGTTTACCACACGCACATCGGTACGAATTCCTTCCACTTCCTGGGCATACCATAAGGGGAAGGTGTCGTTATCGCCGTTGGTAAATAAAATGGCGTTGGGTTCACACGATTCAAGGTACATCACCGCAAAATCTCTTGCCGCATATTTTCCTGAACGGTCGTGCGATTTCCAGCCCTCTTTGGCCATAATTGCAGGGACAAGGAAAAGGCTGATAAGGGTAACTACGGCAGCAGCTACCGGTCCGTTTTTAATATATTTACGGGCACTCTCCCACAAAGCCAGCACACCAATTCCAATCCAGATTGCAAAGGCATAAAAGGAACCTGCATAGGCATAATCACGCTCTCTCGGCTGCAAGGGTGGCTGATTTAAATAAATAATAATGGCAAGGCCTGTCATAATAAACAGCAGTGCCACAACCCATGTATCGCGTTTGCTTTTTTTCAAGTGGAAGAAAAAGCCCAGAAGGCCAAGCAACAACGGTAAAAAGTAAAAACGTGTTCGGGCCGGGTTTTGCATGCTCGGTGGCAGGTTATCCTGATCGCCGAGACGCCAGTTGTCGATAAACGAAATGCCGCTAATCCAGTTACCGTGATCAATTTCACCCTGACTTTCAATGTTGTTTTGCCGTCCCACGAAGTTCCACATAAAATAGCGGATATACATATGGTTAAGCTGATAAGTAAAAAAGAATCGCAGGTTTTCGCCAAAAGTAGGTTTATAAAGAACTTCGGAGGAACCGTCGGGTTTGGTTACCCTGACAGGAACTCCTTTTATATCACCATACTTTTTATAATATTTTATGTGTCCGGGTTTTGTGTTGCTCCACATACGGGGGAAGAAGGTTTCAAAACGCGGGTCGTAAACCGGAACGGTTCCTTTTCGGTCATCCTTAATAACGTATTTTCCCTTCTTTTTATCCTTCATGTAAACGGGTGTTCCATCCTTGTGGTCGATAACGGGAGCGTTATAATATTGTCCGTAAAAAATGGGATAAGTGCCATATTGCTCACGGTTTAAGTACGAAAGCATGCTGATGGCATCTTTGGGATCGTTTTCGTTAATGGGTGTGTCGGCATTTGCCCTGATGATTAAAATAAAAAAGGAGGAGTAACCAATTACCATTAAAATCAGAGCAAGTAATGCGGTGTTTAATGCATGGTTCTTTTTCTTGTAAGAGTAACGAATGCCCCAATAAATGGCGCCTATCAGTAAGATAAAGTAGATGATTGTGCCACTGTTAAATGGCAACCCGATTACATTAACAAAGAAAAGTTCGAATTTACCGGCAAGGTTAACTGTGTAAGGGATAATAATATACATGATAACAGCCAAAATTACTATGGACAGTATGCCGGTATAAATAAACCCTTTGGTGGTAACTTTATATTTTTTAAAATAATAAACATAAGTAATAGCCGGAATGGCCAGCAGGTTTAACAGGTGAACCCCAATGGATAAGCCTATTAAGTAGGCAATTAATAAAATCCACCGGTAACCGTGACGTTCATCGGCCACCTGCTCCCAACGTAAAATGGCCCAAAAAACGATGGCAGTAAAAAGCGACGACATGGCGTAAACTTCGCCTTCGACAGCTGAAAACCAAAATGAATCGGTAAAAGTGTAAGCGAGTGACCCTACAATGCCTGCACCCAAAACAGCCCAACCCTGTCCTTTGGTGAGCTTGTCGCCGGGTTTTTTAACATAAAGTTTTTTGGCCAGCATGGTAATGGTCCAAAACAAAAACATGATGGTGGCACCGCTCGACAGCCCCGACATACGGTTTATCATAATGGCAACTTTGGTGTTGTCGCCAAAAGCAAATAACGAAAAGAAACGCCCCATCAACTGGAAAAAGGGTGCTCCGGGCGGGTGTCCAACCTGCAATTTAAAGGCTGTGGCAATGTATTCGCCACAATCCCACCAGCTGGCAGTAGGTTCCAACGTTGAAAAATAAACCGCTGTGGCAATTAAAAAAATTACCCAGCCAATAATGTTATTGAGTTTCTTAAAGTTATCCATTGTAACAAACTTTGCTTTAAACTAATTATTAAAAGGCGAAAATAAGAATTTTAAGCTACTATC
>WGDP01000191.1 GCA_015493215.1 Bacteroidales bacterium
GTTCATAACCCTTCCGGCCTGCCCGAACAAAAATATATTAAGCACATCGAAGAGCCGTTTATCAGGGCGCAGGTAATTACCACTGCCGACTTTTTGGGAGGCATCATTAAGTTGGTTATCGACAAGCGTGGCACCCTTTTAAATCAAGTATATCTTACCACCAACAGGGTTGATCTTACGGTGGAAATGCCTTTGGGTGAGATTGTTTTCGACTTTTATGATAAGTTAAAAAGCATCTCAAAGGGGTATGCCTCTTTCGATTATCATATCTCCGGCTTTAAACCTGCCGATTTGGTAAAACTGGATATTTTGCTCAATGGCGAGTCGGTTGATGCTTTGTCAACGTTAATTCATCGCGATAATGCCTACGATTTTGGCCGTCGTATGTGCGTGAAACTGAAAGAGCTTATCCCGCGCCAGCAATTTGACATCGCCATTCAGGCGGCCATCGGTGCTAAAATTATTGCCCGCGAAACCGTTAAGGCGGTTCGTAAAGATGTTACGGCTAAGTGTTACGGTGGCGACATCACCCGTAAGCGTAAGCTGTTGGAAAAACAGAAAAAAGGTAAAAAGCGAATGCGTCAGGTAGGAAATGTTGAAGTGCCTCAAAAGGCCTTTATGGCTGTGCTCAAGCTGAATGATTAATACTCCATTTTCTTTGCAGTTAAATCAAAGAGAAAAGACCGCTTTTAATAAGCATCTTATTTACGTGATGCTTGAAGGTGTTATTTTAGGCGTGCTGGCACTCAACGAATTTGTATTTATAAAAAGCTTACAGGGAACCAATTATCAGCTGGGATTTCTATTTCAGTTTAGCATGGTATTGTTTGTTTTTCTGATATTAATCAATGAATTTATAAAACGGATCAGGAGTAGAAAAAAGCTGCTTAGGGTGGTAGCTTGGACGACACGGTTACCGCTGGCGCTTATTGCTTTTTTTCCGCATTCGGCCAACCAAATACATGATAAACCCTATTTTCATTACCTTTTTCTGGGCTTGTTTTTGCTATATTTTTTGGGCAACATTTTCATCTATCCAAACATCAACTACCTGCTTAAAAACAGCTATCGACATGCAAATTTTGGCAAGTTATACAGCTATGCCACAACGCTTAACAAAATTGTGATGCTCGTGGTTACCTTTGTTTACGGCTATTTGCTCGATATGGATAATTTTGTGTTTGTCTATATTTTTCCGGTTGTTGCGGTTATAGGCGTTGTTTCACTTTACAAGTTATCTTCAATTCCTTCACCTCCTGATGAAATCATCATAAAAAAAACAGGTGTTTTTATTTCGGTAAAAAAATCCATTGGCGAAATGGTTAATATTTTGAAAAGCAATATTCCGTATCGCCATTTTGAAATGGGCTTTATGTTTTACGGGTTTTCGTTTATGATTTCGGTAACAGTTATAACCCTTTATTTTTATGACGCATTAAACCTTAACTATTCATCAGTGGCTTTTTATCGAAATGCCTATAATTTGCTTGCCATTGTGCTGTTGCCTGTTTTTGGCAGGATGATTGGAAGAATAGACCCTCGCAGGTTTGCCGTAATAGCTTTTGGGTCGGTGGGTCTTTATGTTTTTTCGGTTATGGCTACCGGTTGGTTTCCCAATAACTTTAAAGTGCTTGATGTTACCGTTTATTACACCTTGTTGTTTTATGTTTTGTTTCACGGTGTTTTTGCAGCCTCCATGTCGTTGCTGTGGAACATCGGGTCTGCCTATTTTTGTAAACCGAAGCAAGCCGGCACTTACCAGTCGCTGCATTTGTCGTTAACGGGGTTGAGAGCCATTCCCGCACCCTTGTTGGGGGTCTTTTTTTACGAGCAATTTGGCTTTGCCGTTACCTTTGCTTTGGCAGTTCTTTTGTCGTTGAGTGCCGTGGGTTTGATGCTGTGGTCTTCGGTAAAGTTGCCTGCCCGAAGATTAATATAAAAGTTTATCTTTGCAGTAATAAGAAAATAACCAACTTTGTAAGTAGCTATGGCAAAATCTTTTAGGGCAGATATTCTGTTTTTTACTGCTGTTTTTCTTTTGTTTTTTAATTCGGCCAAAGCACAGGATGTTCTTATGCAAGCCTGGTACTGGGACTACCCAAAATCAACCGACGAAGCCAATTGGGCCGACACTTTACGAATAAAAGCCAACACCATTGAAGCAGCAGGTTTCACCCATTTATGGCTGCCACCATTGTCAAGAGCAAGCTCGGGAAACAACAGTAACGGATATGACCCTAAAGATTTATATGATTATGGAGAATATGGTGGCGGCGCAACAGGTTTTGGTTCACGAACTGATTTGGACAGCTTAATATCAATATTCAATAATAATGGAATTGAAATAATTGCCGATTTGGTTTTTAACCATCGCGATGGTGGCAAGGCTGAAAATAACCCCGGTTTAGCTGATTATGAGGCTAACTACGACTGGACGAAAGCTGATAACGGTGCCAATCCTTTTCCTTACGACCGCATGCGGGTTGTGTTGCCCATTGGTGGAACCACCGGACTTGTTGCCGGAAACTACTATTTTAAATTAAGGTCATCATCGCAGCACAGCAGGTTTTATAATTGGGAGTATAAATTTTATGCCGAAACCAATGTTACGGGCTGGCAGGGACAGGCTGATGATACTGAGTCGGAACCAAATGGCGGCGGCGATTGTGGCGAACCCAACAATAATTTACAACTTGGCGTTAACATGAATGCTCAGGTTGACAATGGAGGCTGCGGCATTGATGAATTTCACCTTAACCTTACTTCCGCCGATTTTAATGCCTCAGGAGATACGTTGTTTTTATATTTTGGCAACAGAAATAGTGGTTACTCCGATGAAAAAATAATTGGTATCTGGTACGATGGAACCGGATCTGATGTTGTTTCAAACATTGAGTATCAGACCTATACCGATTTTTCTCAAATGGCTAGCGGGCAAGGTTCAATGAACTGGTCGAATTTTAAACCAAACCTTGACAGACCTACTTATTTGGAAGGTGACTGGGATGCAATGTATTTTTATTACGATTACGATCAGTTTCAAAATGATACCAAGGCAAAGCTTATTGACTGGACTAAATGGAATTGGGATTCTGTTGGCGTTCGGGGAATGAGGATGGATGCTGTAAAACATTTTACCCCTGAGTTTGTTGGCGATATGCTTGACTCGCTTCACTATAGCGGGATGAATCCATCAATGGTTGTAGGCGAATTTTATGATTTTAGTGCTTCCAGTCTGGCCGGCTGGGTAAACAGTGTTTATTCATATATGGATAATAGTACCAAAGACAGTATCAGCCCTAAAGTGTTTGATTTTTCGTTGCGCGATAACCTGCGAAAAGCATGCGATGAAACTGCCTCGTTTGACACACGGAATGTTTTTAACGGAAGTGTGGTGGATGCCACTTCTCTATCGGGTTTTAATGTGGTTACTTTTGTCAACAACCACGATTTTAGAGACAAAACAGGTTATTCGGCATTTATTCAAAACAATGCTGACTTGGCTTACGCTTATATTTTAACAAATAATCAGCTGGGTGTACCACTCGTTTTTTATCCTGACTATTTCGGATATCCTGCCGACACAATAAAGTACCCCTATTTTCCTGCTGATAAATCGGGTTTTTCAGGTGATCTGGATAAACTGATGCTATTAAACAAAGACTATATTTATGGTGCTACAGCAGTTGACTATCTGAACAGGTATTCAACGCCTTATTCATCGAATTATTTGTCGGGTTCGGCGGGTAGTTGTTTAATCTATCAATTAAGTGGAGGTATTGCAGGAAAGGAGGTGATTGTTGCCATAAATTTTTCATCTTCTTCGTTGCAGGTTGACCATCAAATAGCCATGAATAATGGTTTGGCAGTTGGGAGCCAGTTATACGATATTATTGGTAATTCGGCTTATCCCTACGCACAAGTTAATGGTTCTAACCAGATTTACATCGATTTGCCTGCGCGTTCGTGGTCAGTTTGGGTACAGGGTAATCCCGTGGCTCCTTTGCCGCCTTCAAAATTGCTGATTAATCAGGCTGCTGCTGACCGGATTGCCATAAGTTGGACTGATAATTCACCCAACGAAAATGGCTTTGTTGTGGAAAAAAGAGCAGGGGTATCGGGAAACTGGATGGTTGAAGATACCGTTGCTGCCAATGTGCAAGCCTATATTGATAGTGCGGTGTTTGACACAAACACCTATTACTCATACCGGGTGGCAGCTGTTAATGATGGAGGAAGTTCTGACTTTTGTCATGAAGTTACATCAAAACCATATATTTTGTGGCAGGGAAACTCGGCTTTTTGGGATGACAAAACAAACTGGCAACCTCAGGTTATTCCCGATTCAACATGCGACGTGGTTATCTCATTATCAATGCCCGGTGGACAGTTTCCTGATACTGTTAACAATAATTATAATAAAATTAAGTCGTTAAAACTAGGGGCAGGTGTGCAGTTTATTATCCCTGCCGGTAAGAGTTTTGAGATAGGGCGTTAACAATTAATTTGCTGTTGCAAGGTGAGTTAGATAAATTAAATGTATTTTTGGGCTTTGATAAAAAAATTTTTCGCTAAAGAGATCAAATTATTTTGTTTTATTGGCATAAGTTAAAAAGATTAATAACTAAATTTTTATGATATGAAAAAGATTTATTTTATTTTATTTATTGCGACCTTATTTGCAAGTTATAATGTATTTGGTCAATATATTATTGCTCAAGATGATGCTTCAAATTATGCTTCTTGGAGTAGTGGTGATAATCAAGGGTTTGGATTTGGTAGTTGGACTTTGACAAATGGAGGTGGTGGCGGACATTATCTTGGTTCAACGGGTTTAGGTTCAAACACATTTGGTATTTATGCAGGAGGTAATAATTCATCTGATAATTCATATGCCGTAAGAACAATAAATAATGCAATTGGAGTTAAAACCTCTATCTCATTTCAAATGGGTTATACAAGTGTAAATTCAAGTGGTGGTGAAATAGGTGTTGTTTTTTACAGTAGTAGTTCATTCCGACTTAGCTTTAAGTTTGTGGGGGGGACTACATATTGGCAACTTAATGATGGTGGAAGTGATTTTAACACGACAATACCTTTTTCAGCAAGTACTCAACTAACATTTACACTTACAAGGGAGTCGGTAAATAATCATTATTCTCTTACTATTACACAGGGAAGTACCACTTATACTGCAACCGATTATATAGCTAGTTCAGGTGTTTTTGATATTGATGAGGTTAAATTCTATTCAGTTGGACAAGGTTCAGGTGAAAATTTAGGTTTTGATATTTTTAAAGTTGAAGCAAGTGTTCCTGATAATATACCCTCTGGCTCTGATGTATTAATTGATGGTAATGTTGACTTGTTAGATGGAGAAACATTAAATGTTAATAATGTTGCAATTAATACAGGGAATAGGTTGACAATAGATAAAGGAGGTATGGCAACTGTTAATGGGACATTGACAAATAACGCAGGCACGTCAGGATTAGTAATCAATTCCGATGCTACCGGAACAGGCTCGCTAATATTTCAATCAGGTACGCCTGCTGCCACGGTACAACGTTATTTAACTACCTATACTACAAACAACAATGGTTGGCACTATTTGTCATCACCGGTTTCCGGCTTTACCATTTCAGGTTCCAATTTTGAGCCAGTGGCAGGAACTGATGATTTGTACCGTTTCGATGAGACTAAAAGCTCCGAAAATTGGTTGAACTATGATGATGCCAGCTTCAGTGAAACACAATTCCAGTCTGGTGAAGGTTACCTTGTTGCTTATTCAGGTGCAACAGCAACTAATCCTAAAACATTTTCCGGTAACCTCGTTTCGGGAGATCAAACAGCTTATGATTTAAGTTATACTTCTTCTGCTACCTATCCGGGATGGAACCTGTTTGGGAATCCTTATACTTCGGCCATCGATTGGGATTTGATTACAAAATCAACCAATGTTAACGGAACGGTTTACGTTGTTAAATCAAGCGATGGTACCAATGCTTCCTGGAATGGTTCTACAGGTGATTTGACAGATGGTATTATACCTGCTATGCAGGGATTTTTTGTTAATACGGACAGAACCGGTGAAAGTATAACCATTACAGCATCATCACAAGTACATAATTCAACATCTGTCGATTATTTTAAAAGCAGCAGCAAACTGGCTGATCAAACCTTTAAGATTAGTTTAAGCAATACCGACTTTAACAACAATACCTATATTCAGTTTCGCGATGATGCATCCGAAGCATTTGACAATGCCATAGATGGCCATAAGCTTTTTGGTTTCGGAACAGCACCTGAAGTTTATACTAAAATTGACGATATAGATTATAGTATTAATTGCCTGCCTGCTGATGTGGCAAGTTTTGATTTGCCATTGGGTGTTAAAATTCAGCATGATGGTGTGTACAACTTAACGTTTGAAGGATTCAGTACATTTGGTAACAAGGTTAATTTAACGCTCGAAGATTTACTAACAGGTAAAACAGTGGCGATTAATGAAGGATCAGTTTATACCTTTACTTATACCAATGGAGATACTGAAATGCGCTTTTTACTTCATTTTGCAGGTGTCAACGGGATAAGTGCTCCCGGAGCCAATGCAAAAACCGCCATAATTTACGCATCAAATAAAACAATTGTTGTTAAATCGCTTAATAATTCCTTAAACGGTACAGTAGAGGTTGTAAATATGATGGGGCAGACGCTTCATGTTCAGCATGTTGATGGGGCTTCCGTTTCTATAAATACAAGATTGACAAACGGAGTTTATATTGTGCGCTATAAATCCAACAAGGGTGTTTTACAAACCGATAAAGTGACCATTCGATAACCATAAAAAAACAAGTCATGA
>WGDP01000192.1 GCA_015493215.1 Bacteroidales bacterium
AAAAAAAGATGCTCAAAACTTTCAGGCTTAACGGGGATGATGTTTACTTCATGCTTTTGAATAACCGAATCAAGCAGTTTTTTTATGGCCTGGTGTTCGGCATCCAGCATTACAATATTTATTTTGGTTTCAAGACGGTCGAGCAGTTGTCCGGCAATTTCCCAGTTGCCGAGATGGGCACCGATAAGCATCCCGCCTTTTCCTTGCAAGGCCATGTTGCGCAGATAGTCTTCACCATCAAAATCAAAGGTGAAATTGGTTTTGACACCGGACAGCAAAGCCACTTTGTCCAGCAGGGTTTGCCCGAAAACATAAAAATTTTTGAACAGTCCGGTAAAACTTTTCCAAACGCTCCACCGGTGAATTTTTCTAAAATAAAACCATAACGATTTACGTGCCAGAGGGGCAAAAAGGACAAAATAAATCACCACAAACCTAAGGATAAAATAGGCAAACCCAAGGCCAAGATGTTTTAAAATAAAAATAAAGGTAAGATATCCGGCAACGCCACCGCGTGTTTTACCCTCCCAGGAAGCCATTAGTTGTTCAGTTGTTGATAAAGATAGGTATAAAAGTCGTTAAGTGTTTTTAATTTGGCCATCTCTTCAGTTTTCATTTGAAACTTGAACTCCTTTTCAATTAGTACTGCAATGTCAACAAAATCAAGGCTTTCTATGTCAAGATCGTCTTTTAATAAAGCATCAGGTACCAACTGTTCTTCATCAAGTTCAAACTCATCTACCAAAAACAGGTTAACTTTAGCTATTATCTCTTCTTTATGCATTTTTATCGGAATTAAGGTTGCAAAAATAACTAATATTTTAAATCTTTTTGAAAAGAAAAAAAGAATTGCAATAATTATATCAACACAAGTAACATATGTGTCGTAAGTCAATCATATTCAAATATTTTAAAAACATAAAAGCTACTTTAATATAAATAAAAAGAAATAATAAAAGTATTGATGCCCAAAAATGGGCACAAATAACTCAGTTCTGATTGCACATCTTATAAATATTTAGGTAACTTTGCTAAACCAAAACTGAAATAAAATGATGAGTGAACAGGATTTTGATTTAATCAGGCCTTTCAGGGATGATGAAATTGCACCTGCTATCAAGCAGATTGTTTCCAATAGCAAATTTCAATCGGTGCTTGATTTTCTTTTTCCGGGAGAGCAGGATAAATACAAAAAGATTTTTGCCGAATCGAAAACAGTTAAAGATGTACAGCAAAAATTTATGCACAAAATTATTCACAGGATTTTAGCTAAATCGTCTGACGGATTGAGTATTAGCGGATTTGAAAACTATACGGATACCGGTCATATTATTTTAAGCAATCACAGGGATATTCTGCTCGATTCCGGTATTTTAAACATTATTCTAATGGATGAAGGCTTTGAAACAGCCGAAATCACATTTGGTAACAATCTTATAATATCACCTTTTTTCGAACTTATTGCCAAGGTAAACAAAATGATAACGGTTATACGCGACGGCACACCGAGAGAGCTGCTGTTTAACTCCATCAGATTATCAAATTATATCAGCAACGAAATTGTTAACCGGCAAAATTCGGTTTGGGTAGCACAACGGCCGGGAAGAACCAAAAACGGTTTCGACAAAACAGAGATTAGTATCTTGAAGATGCTATCGTTTTATCAAAAGGATAATTTTTACGAAGCCATTAAAAAGCTTGATATTATTCCACTTTCTATTTCCTACGAGTGGGAGCCTTGCGATGTTATGAAAATTCGTGAAACCTACTTGTCGAAACAAGCTACTTACGTAAAAAAAGATAAGGAGGATTTGCAAAGTACGCTTGGCGGAATAGTGGGGCAAAAGGGCAGGATACATTTTGCATTGGGAAAGCCGCTTAATAGGTATTTGGATGAAATTAAAACGGAAAAGTTTAACAACGACTATCTTGCTTTGGTTGCGCAACAAATTGATAAAGAGATTTATAAAAATTATAAACTGTGGCCTGTTAATTACCTGGCTTACGATCTTCTTGAAGAAATCAACACACACAACAATCAATACAACAACACTACGCTTACCTTATTTAAAAAGCGTTTTTCAGCCATTGATGAACTTTTACCGGAAGGTGACAAAGATGAACTCTGGAATCTGTTTTTACATTTATATGCCAATCCCGTTTACAATTTCTTATCAACAATGGGGCATACTATTTAATGCATTATGAGGTTACGTATTCTTTTTATTACTGTTTTTTTGTCCATAAGCATGGCCGGAATGAGCCAGGCAATGTGGATATTAATTTTTGGCGATAAGCTCTCCAACGACCGGATGCAATCGGGTATCAATGTTTCGGCAGGCTCGGTTAATTACATGGGGTTGTCCGATGCGCATTACGCTGTAAACTGGGCACTTGGTGGGTTTAGTGAGATAAGACTAAACAAAAAAAGTTTGTTTTTTGCTTTCGATTTTACGGTAAAAAGTCCTTTGGGAGCAAGTAATTTAAACAACTACTTTCCTGAGGTTATACAAGATACAAGTTTACTTGAAAAGCAAAACATAGTGCTTGACAATGTTGCTTTTTCGCTGCCCCTATACCTAAAATACAAAACAAAACATTTTGGATTAGGAACAGGTCCTCAGCTTAGCTACATCTATAAATCAACCCTTCGATACAACGCCGAAACCACTTCCGGGAAAGATATTTTGGTTAAATCGGATGCAAAATCCTACATTAATAAATTTGATGTGGGCTGGTTTGCCATGGCGGAGGTTTTTTTAACACCCAATCATCCCAAAACCAGCTTACGGTTAGGGGTTCGGTATTTTATCGGTTTTTTGGAACCGCTTAAAAGTCAAAGTAAGGTTAACAACAGTAATTTTATGCTTACTCTGGGCATTCCCATTGGGGGAAAGGAAAAGAAAACCAACAAGCAACCGGAAATTAATCCTGAAGCACGTTAGACTCCAGCAAACTAAAACTTACAGCACTGTTTTTGTGAATGATGTTGTATTTTATCAGTCCGAAGTGCTTCGCAAAATAAAAATTATAAAACACCGTATCGGGAGCTTCGGCATTATAATCTTCAGATATAGAGTGGTAAACGCTGTCATATACTTTCTCGCCAACGGTCATCTGATCGATAAGCTCCTTATTAATAAAAGTACCTTCTTCACCTCCTAACAAAATACGCTGTCCAAAAGGGTACATCGGGGCAAACGCAATTTTATAATGGTTATCGTTAAAATATATTCGTTCGGCTGTATTTGGAATATCGTCAGCAATGGTAAAGTTGGTGGCAAAGATTTCACCTTTTTGCAACCCGGCATCATTGTTTGTATAATACATCCAATATGCATTGTAAGTATATTGCGATGCACCGGCACCACTTTGTCTTATCTCTTCGTGAGCCGAAAAAAGTTTAACGGAATAGGCATTTAACGTGCTGTCGTTTTGATATACCCAATAACTGTTGGGAAGAAAATAGAGGAAATCTTTTGACGATTGTGAAAAATCATAATCAGGCTTTGAGGGGTCAGGACCGGGTGGTGTGCCACCTTGATGACAGGCACCAAATCCCATAAGTACCAAAAACCCGATAAACAATAAAACCCTTGATAATCTATCCATAATACAGCAGTTTAGCTCAAAAAAATATCAATAATAAAACCGAACCAAAGATACATAAAAAAACTTGTGCCTGCCATGGACGGTTTTTATTTTGAATAAGACATAAAAAAACTATTGCAAGTTGTCAGAAATTATTTTTCTTTAAAAACCGCCTCTGGCATAAGGTGTTATGCTTTGCGGGGCAAATTCGCCGTTAAGATATTTAAAATAACCTGCTACGGCAATCATGGCTGCATTGTCGGTAGTGTATTTAAAGGGTGGCAAAAAGGTTTTCCATCCGCTTAATGTGGCTTCCTTTTCAATGGCATCACGTAGTCCTGAGTTGGCTGACACGCCGCCGGCAATGGCAATCTGATTCAGCCCCGTTTGCTTTACGGCCAGTTTCAGCTTTTTCATCAAAATAGAAATAATGGTATGCTGAATGGAAGCGGCCAAGTCTGCCCGATGCTTTTCAATAAAATCATCCTCCTCCTTTAACCGGTCGCGAAGAAAATAGAGAAACGAGGTTTTTAACCCGCTAAAACTATAGTCAAGGTTGCCAATTCTGGGTTCGGGAAAAGTAAAAGCCAGCGGATTTCCAATTTTTGCCAGTTTGTCAACCTCGGGGCCACCGGGATAAGGAAGTCCCATAATTTTTGCTGCTTTATCAAAAGCTTCTCCTGCGGCATCATCAATGGTTTTTCCAAGGATTTCCATCTCCGAAGGAGAATTAACTTTTACAATTTGTGTATGACCTCCCGAAACCGTTAAACACAAAAACGGAAATTCCGGATGACTGTCCTGACTTTCATCCCGCACAAAATGAGATAAAATATGGGCTTTTAAATGGTTAACCTCAATAATCGGGATGTTAAGCCCCATGGCAAAAGCCTTTGCAAACGAGGTGCCCACCAACAGCGAGCCAAGCAGTCCTGGGCCGCGTGTAAAAGCAATGGCACTCAACTGATTTTTGGTTATCTTTGCTTTTTGCAGCGCCACCTCCACCACAGGTATAATGTTCTGTTGGTGAGCACGTGATGCTAACTCGGGGACTACGCCACCAAATTTTTGATGCACCTCCTGGTTGGCAATTACACTCGAAAGCATGCGGGTGTTATGCAACACGGCTGCCGAGGTGTCGTCGCATGAAGATTCAATACCTAAAATATATATACTCATTTTGGATAGCAATAGGGGTCGCAAAAATATAAAAAAGAAGTTATTACGGGGCATCTTTTGGTTTTTACTGATGATGTTTTATATTCCGGCAGGATTGATATTTCTGTCAAATCAGCCGTTGTTTCAAACTTTTTCGGCGCGGCTTGCCACCAACATACTTACCCAATATACAGGTTACAGGTTCAGTATCAATGCGCTAAAACTGTCGTGGGCTAACGGTATCGAAGCCGGCGGACTGGTGCTATTCGATCATCATGATAACCCAATGATAAAAATAAAACAGCTAAAACTAAAGCCTGTTTATCCGGCCAACAATGTGTTTGGTGTTATCGCCAAGTCGGTTGAAATGGACAGCCTTGATTTTAGACTGGGAACCTATAGGGGCGAAGATGAGTTAAACCTTGTCCGTTTTATTAACTCGCTTTCCGATTCAACAGCCCCCCCTTCCTCTACCAACAAACCTTTTAAGCTTAGGGTGGGAAGCATTGCACTTAACCGTTCACATTTTCAGTTGTTTAATTTAAACGACACCCTTGGTAACGGAAAGGCAATGGATTACAGCAACATGGATTTTAGCGCTATTAACCTGAAAATAAAACATTTCAGGCTTGTTGACGATTCGTTAAATTTTGTCATTGAAAATCTATCAACTTGCGAAAAAAGCGGGTTAACAGCTAAAAACCTTGCCATGAATTTTGTTTTAAGCGGCACGACCATTCGTGGCGAAAACCTGAAAGGACAGTTGAATCACTCAGTTTTAGATGCCGATTTTCAGATGAACTATCGCAACTGGAGCCAGCTGGATCAAATACTCGACTCGGTTCAAATGAAAGGAGACTTTAGAAATACAAAGCTGTATCTTTCTGACCTGGGCTATTTTTCCGATGTGATGTTCCCCATGAAAGACACTCTTGTTTTTAGTGGCAGCATTGCAGGTACGATTGAAAATTTTAAAGCAAATAATATGAAAATTGCTTTGGGGAAAGGCACCAATATTGAAGGTGATTTTACTATTTCCAAAGTTGTAGAATATAAAAAAACCCAAATTGCTGCCAACTTACAAAACCTGACGGCAAACCTTTGCGATATAAGGGCGTTTTTGCTTCCTTCCGGAGATGCTCTGCCGGTACCGGAGAATTTAAATTGCAACGATGTGATTCAGCTAAATGGAAAATTTAACGGCAACTACTTTGACTTCAATTCCAACCTCACCCTTAAAATTGATGATGCACCGTTGGCGGCTGATATTAATTTTAAATATATTGATGGCGACACTCTTTATTTCTCAACCTCTCTAATGGGTAAAGAACTGGCACTGGGGCATCTGTTCGGTTTAAAAAGTATAATCGGTAAGGGCGATATAAAAGGAACTGTTGATGGGCATGGTAAAGATTTTGAAGACGTTACGGTTAATGCCAATATCACCTCCGAAAACCTTGAACTGTTGCATTACACCTACGATTCAATTATTTTTGTTGGCAAATACCATAAAAACGATATCAACGGAATACTTACCTGCAACGATAAAAACCTGATTTTAAAAGCAAACAGTAATCTTAACCTTTCGGGCAAGGGCAACTACAACGCACATGTTGATGTTGACAGAGCCAACCTGAAAAATATTGGATTGTTGAATAGTGATTTTTCTTTTACCACAAATGCTGATCTCTCCGTTAGGGGCAACGATATTGAAAATCTTGTTGCCAACCTCAACTTTGATAGCACAAACCTGAAATTTGCCGACTCAACCTATTTTGTTAACAGTATCTCCATTAAAAAACACAACATCGAACATGCTAAAACCATCAGCATTAAATCGGATTACCTTGATGTCGGGTTGTCGGGACAATACAAGCTCCTCAATTTAAAAAATGATGTTCTATCCCTGTTAAACAGTTATTTTTTGGTTGACGATGCGGCAGATAAAAGTAACGATTCGATAAATTACCTGCATTTAACAGCAACCATAAAAAACGATAAACTCCTTAAAGACCGGTTCTTAAAAGGCTTTACCCTTGAAAATAATTCCAACTTGAGTGCCGATGTCAACTTTGTTAACAATAAGGTTGACCTTAATTTTACATCGGCCTTTATGGCCTATCAAAACATCAGGTTTAAAAATAATAACCTGTCGGTTAAAACTTCAGGCGATAAACTGATTATGCAAATGGATGTCAGCCATTTGATACTAAAGGACAGTACTCATAGCGATAAGGAACGTGTTGTAATGGACAGCGTTGTTTTAAATGCCTCGGCCATGGATAATATGCTTGATTTCGGCCTGAACTGGAACAATACCGACACCACTCACCTTGACAACGGGAGTATAAAAGGTTATTTTTACCAACAGGACAGCCTTAGCGAACTCACTTTTGACAAAGCAAAAGTATATATTGCCGATACGCTTTGGTCGTTGGATCAAAACAATAAAATAATTTTTGATAAGTCGGGCATACATTTTCAAAATATAAATCTTACGGGAGGTACTTCAAAGTTATCGATTCAGGGCGAGGTTCCCAAGGTTAACGGCGATTCGCTTACGGTTAAATTTAATCACTGGGATCTTTCATTTTTTGATGCGCTTACAAAAAATGCCGGATTCAATTTTGACGGTTTTATCAATGGAATATTCGAGGTTAGCATTTATAAGGACAACCCTGCTGTTATGTCGGATCTTACCATTAAAGATTTTGGTTTAAACAATGTGCGCCTTGGCGAAGCACGGCTTATGAATACCTGGAATAACATTGATAACTCGGTATTTGTTAAAGCCCAAATTATACGAAAGGGAAATGCCGGAACAGGGAAAATCTTCTCGCTTGACGGCTTTTATTACCCTTTTAAAGGCGACAGTTCGCTTCAGCTTACCGCAGACTTTAACCGGCTTAACATTGCTTTGTTAAACCCACTTTTGAGCGACCTGTTTCACGGAATAGAAGGAAAGGGAAAAGGACATCTAAATATTTCGGGAACACTTGCCAAACCGGTAATCACCGGTAAAACCGAGTTGGACAGAGCCAGCCTTATAGTAAACTATTTGAATACAAGATACTCATTTTCAAATTATCTTGAGTTTAAGAAAAACGAAATCAGTTTTGATAATATTGTTGTTTACGATACCCTTGGAAACAAAGGGGTAGTAACCGGTAAATTAAAACACGACTATTTTAGCGATTTCAGTTACGATATAAAAGTTAATACCGACAAGCTGTTGTTTGTAAATACAAACCGTAAAATGAACGAGTTGTATTACGGAAGTGCCATTGTTTCAGGGGTTATTCATTTGTGGGGCGACCCCGGCTCTATCCATCTGAATGCCGATGCCACCACTGTACAAGGAACCGACCTGAATATACCACTTGATTATGTTTATGATGTATCAGATAACGAATATATACAGTTTGTGCCGCCACCCGTTGATTCATCATTAATCAAGAAAGAGAAAAAGCCGGTTACCAAAGAACAACAGCTAAAACTTGAAACTGCCGGGCAAAGTTTGGGCTACGACATAAAACTGAATGCGAATGTAAACCCCAAAGCAAAAGTAAATATCTATCTTCCTTCCGAACTGGGGAGAATTGAATCGCAGGGCGACGGATTGCTAAAAATAGATGCCAACTCAGATGGCACTTTTAGCATGATTGGTGACTACATAATAAAGAAAGGATATTTTCATTTTACCTTTAAGAATCTGGTAAGCAAAAGGTTTGATTTGGTTGAAGGTGGAAAAATTTCGTGGACGGGCGACCCTACCGGTGCCAACCTTAACATCAGAGGCCTGTACAAAGTAAAAACCAATGTATCCAGTCTTGGCGTGGTTATCGACTCAACGGCATCTTATAAAAATAAAGTTGATGTGTATTGTTATATTTCGTTAACTAACAAGCTGCTCAATCCCACCATTAAATTTTCCATTGATATCCCTGATGCCGACCCCGACCTGAAACGAACGATTTTTGCCAATCTCGATACCACCAATGCCGCCATTGTAAACGAACAGGTAATTTCGTTGCTGGTGCTCGGTACTTTTAGTTTTAGTAACGCCGGCAATGTAAGCCTTGCCACATCCGGATACAGTATTCTTACCAATCAGTTAAGCAGCATGCTTTCACAAATGAGCGACAAGTTTGATATTGGTGTAAACTACCGTCCCGGAGATGCCGTTTCGCAGGAAGAATTTGAAGTGGCGTTGTCAACACAGCTTTTTAACGATCGCCTTTCAATAAGTGGTAACTTTGGCATGACTTACGACCGGTCGCAAGGCAATGCCAGCAACATTGTGGGCGATGTGGATATTACGTATAAGCTTACCGAAGACGGCCGATGGTTGCTAAAGGCCTACAACCATTCCAATGTAAACTCGTGGTATTACTACAACAACTACGATAAAATTTCACCCTATACGCAAGGCGTTGGCGTTGCTTATAAAAAGGAGTTTAATAATATTAGCGAGCTTTTTACCAATAATCGAAAAAAGAAAAAAATTAAAAAACCTTAAAACCATAAACAGATGAAAAAATCTATTTTGTTATTATTTGCAGCAGCATTGTTATTTTCAACACCGGCCATAAGCCAAATAACCATTACAAAAAGCGATATGCCCCAACAAGGTGATACCGTTAGGATAAGTCTTGGTGTTAATCCGGGAATTATCGATCTCACCGAAACAGGTGAAAACTACAACTGGGATTATTCCGGTTTGATTCCCTTTAAACAGCGTATCGATACCTTTGTCAATGTGGGCGAAATTCCAGGGGGGTCATGGTTTCAGTTTACTTCCGATTTTGCGGTAAACATGTCGGGAACCTTTTCATTTCCCGGAGCAGGAATATCGCAACCCTACTACTATTATAAATCATCAAATAGTGCGTACAAAAATACCGGTTTATCCTTTGCAATGGACAACACTCCCATTCCGATTCTTTTTTTTAATCCTGATATCATCTATCAGTTTCCATTAACCTATTCCGATACCGACTCCTCCAATTCCGGTACCAGTATGAACATCCCCGGAACAGGGTATTTGTTGGTTGATCGCCACCGCCGCAACACAGTTGATGGCTGGGGAACTTTAACCACTCCGTATGGTACTTTTGATGTTATCAGGGTAAAATCGGAAGTTTCAGAGTACGATAGTGTTTATTCCGAATCGCAGGGAAGCGGAGTGGGATTACCATATTCATACACAGAGTATAAATGGATTGGAAACAACCAAAAGGTGCCGCTGTTGACGGTTCGCGAACTTGCCGGAGAGAGTGGCATTGTTGTCGAATATCCCGATTCCATCAGGGGAACCCTCGGGGTTAACGAAAAACAGAGCTATCTTTCAAATCTTGCCGTATATCCCAATCCTGTGAAAAGCAAAGCTGTTTTGAGGTATAACCTTCAACATAAAAGCAGCGTGGCTGTAACTATTGTTGATTTGTCGGGTAAAACCGTATGGCAATCTCCCGCTAAAGAGATGGAAAGCGGATTTCATAAAACAACAATCGACATGCAACAAACAAATCTCTCACAAGGAACCTATTTGATAAAAATTACTGCAAACAACAACACCAACACTGTTAAGTTTGTTTATTTGCCATAGATGAGCCTCGTTATATATAAATCTTCTGCCGGATCGGGAAAAACCCATACGCTGGTTTCAGAGTATTTAAAACTAACCCTTAAAAATACCGAAAACTACCGGCATGTACTTGCCATTACTTTTACCAACAAGGCAGCGGCGGAGATGAAACAGCGAATCATTGCCACATTGCAGGAGCTGTCGGAAGGCAAAACCGATACCCCAATGGCCAATGCCCTGCTTGAGGAAGCCGGTTTTTCAGAACCAATGCTGCAAAAAAATGCCACATTACTACTTGCTAACCTGATACATAATTACGAAGATTTTGGGGTGAGTACCATCGACTCGTTTGTACATCGTGTAATACGTACTTTTGCCGCCGATGTTAACCTGCCTCATGGGTTTGAAGTGGTTATCGACAGCGATGATATTGTTCCTGATATTATTGAAGGCCTGTACTATAAGCTCGGCGACGATGCGGCATTAACCAAAATAATGGTTGAGTTTGTCCTTTCTCTTATCGATGACGAAAAAAGCCACAACACCGAAAAACCGTTGATAGAGTTTATCAATAAACAGACCAACGAAGAGGGTTTTGAAGAGATTAAAAAGCTGGCATCAATTGGCCTGTCACGATTTTTGGAAATTCTAAAGCTGATAAGCGCAAAGCAGCATAAACTTAAAGCTCTGATAAACAAAACAGCAACCGGAGCATTGCAGCTTGTTGAACAAAACGGGCTGACTGTCAATTCGTTTTCCGGTAAATCCAAAAGTGTTGTAGTTTGGTTTTCAAGAAATAAAGAAAAGCTTACGGTAAAAAACCTGACTCCTTCAGCCACCATTTTAAAAAACATTCATCAGGACAAATGGTATGGCACCGGAACTAACCCTGCCGAAAAAGCAGCCATCGACGCAATTAAAGAGGATTTGCTTTTGGCGTTCAACACTGTTTACGAAAAGGGCAGGGAGTACCTGTTGCTCAATTTAGTTTACAAAAAACTGTATGCCGTTGCCCTTCTTAAGGAAATCAGGCAGCTGTTCGACGACTTTACCATACGAACCAACAAAGTGCACATCTCGGAGTTTAATAAAAAAATAAGCGAATCCATTGCAGGCCAGTCAACACCTTTTATATATGAGCGTCTTGGCGTAAGGTATTCCCACTTTTTAATCGACGAATTTCAGGATACATCGGTGTTGCAGTGGTATAATTTGCTTCCGCTTATCGAAAACTCGCTGGCGACAGGTAACTTTAATATGTTGGTGGGCGATGCCAAACAAGCCATTTACCGGTTCAGAAGCGGAGAAGTGGAGCTGTTTTCGAGCCTGCCCAAACTTTACGGTAAACCCGATTTGCCTGATATCGAAAGAAGAGAAGCACTCATAAAGCAATCGCTAGTTGAAAAACACCTGAATGTTAACTACAGGTCGTACAGCGAAATCGTCAATTTTAACAATCGCTTTTTTTCGTTGATAACACAGGCAGACGAAGGACTGATTAAAACTATTTATAACCAACATGAGCAGCAGGTTTCGCCAAAAAAGCAAAGCGGTGGATATGTTTCCATTGAGTTAATTCCATCCGAAAACGCAGATGATTATGGTGAAAAACGGCTTGAAGTTATCAATGGATACGTTAAAACACTTCTTGATAAAGGATTTAGTTACAGCGATATATGTGTACTTACAGTAACCGGAAACGATGCTGTTGAAATTGCTTCAAGTCTGTTATCCAATAATGTGCCTGTGGTTTCTTCCGAATCGTTGTTGTTAACAAGTGCACCTGAGGTTCTTTTTGTGGTAGCTGTTATTAAAGCCCTGTTACAACCCGATAACAGCGTGGTTTTAACCGAAATACTGGAAAACAGGTTGCTAATGCTTAAAAGGGAAAGCGAACTGGAAACCATGGCTGTCCGGTTTTTGGCTGATGGCAAAAAAAGCCTTGAAAGTATATTAAACTGGTGTGGCATTGAGCTTTCTCCGGAGGCCTTAAAACAAAAGCCGGTTTACCAGCTTGCCGAGTTTTTGTACAATTCGGTTACCTCGTCAACAAGACCCAACATCTATTTTAATTATTTTTTAGATTTTATTGTTGAAAAAGAGCCTCTTTTCGAAAATCGGCCGGATGCCTTTATTGAGCTTTGGGAAAAGAAAAAAGAGAAGCTGTACATTGTGATGCCTGAAGGCGAAAATGCCGTTAGGATTATGACCATTCATAAGGCAAAGGGGCTTAAGTTTCAGGTGGTTATACTTGACCATCAAAACCGGAGGACACGTCTGTCGAAAGAAGAATTCTGGGCAAATCCAAACATTGCCGAGGCTCCTGATTTAACCAATACATTGCTGCCGTTAAGTAAAGAACCGCTGAAGGCACTCGGTATGGAAAACATTTACAATCATGAGCAGGAAAAAACGCGCATGGACTTTTTAAACCTTATCTATGTTGCGTTTACAAGGCCGGTTGAAGCACTTTATATTATGGCTGAAGCAGAAGGAAAGAGAGAAAAACTTTCAAAAGAGGTGATTAAGTTTTTGAAGGCTTCAGGTACTTATAGTGAGGATACACTGTTGTATGAGTTTGGCCAACTGCAAAAACTCGACAGCTCTGAAAACAGCCAGCTAAATGAAGAAACACTTAATCGGTGGATAAGTAACGGAGGTGATTTTCCGGTACAGGTTGCTCCTGCCGATGAGGTTTATTGGGAGCTTGCAGGAGGCCTTTCGCATCGCGCCAGAGGAAAATTGGTTCATACCATCCTCTCTGCCATTCGAACTGCAAAAGATATTCAAAAGTCGGTAAACCTTTTTCTGTCTAAGGGAGTCATTGATACTAACGAAGCCGAACAACTGACAAGGATAATCCGTCAGGTAACGGAACATCCTGCTTTGAAAACATTTTTTTCGGAGGATGTTCTCGTAAAAAACGAAACGGAAGTATTGTTGGATACCGGTGAAATTGTAAGGCCTGACAGGGTAGTACTGTTCGATAATCAGGTGGTTATTATTGATTATAAAACCGGTGAAAAAGAAAAAAAACATCTTACTCAGGTAAATGAGTACAAACAGGCATTCAGTACCCTTGGCTACAAAACCGTGAGAGGTTTTTTAGTCTATTTAAGCAACAAAGTTGAAGTAACGGAAGTTTAACCCCTATCACTTAAAAATAACAATCAAATGAAAAAATTATTCACATTTTTGCTGGCGTCATTCCTGTTTTGGGGATTGGCATCTGCACAAAACCACGAAACCAAACTGCTGCGATTTCCTGCTGTCCATGGCAATCAGGTTGTATTTACCTATGCCGGCGACCTGTACACGGTACCGCTTAAAGGAGGTGTGGCGCGCAAACTAACTTCGTACAGCGATGGCTACGAGGTTTTTGCCCGTTTTTCACCCGATGGAAAACAGATTGCCTTTACCGGTCAATACGATGGCAATACCGAAGTGTTTTTAATTCCCTCCGAAGGCGGTGTTCCCAAAAGGCTTACCTATACCGCCACCCTTCATCGCGATGATATCTCCGACAGGATGGGACCCAACAACATTTTAATGACCTGGGCTGACAACAACCATATTGTTTACCGTTCGCGTAAACAGTCGTTTAACTCGTTCAAAGGCCAATTGTTTAAAGTATCAACCGAGGGTGGTTTGTCGCAAGAGTTACCCCTTCCTTCCGGAGGCTTTTGTACCTATTCGCCCGATGGTAAAAAGCTGGCTTACAATCGCGTATTCCGCGAGTTCCGTACCTGGAAATATTACAAGGGCGGTATGGCCGATGACGTTTGGATTTACGACTTTGCAACAAAAAAAGTTGACAGAATTACCAACACCATCAATCAGGAAATATTTCCCATGTGGCACGGCGACAAAGTTTATTTCCTGTCGGATCGCGACCGCACCATGAACCTGTTTGTGTACGATTTCAACACCAAACAAACTACCAAGCTCACCAATTATACCTATTATGATATTAAGTTTCCCAGCCTGGGCGACCACTCCATTATTTACGAAAATGGTGGCGAACTGTTTAATTATGAGCTTGCCACAGGTGAAATTACTAAGATTCCCGTTTATATCGAAAACGATTTAATAACAGGACGCAATGCATTAAAGGATGCCTCCAGGCTCATCCGCTCATGGGCCATAGCACCCGACGGTAAGCGTGTAACCTTTGGTGCCAGAGGTGATGTATATACTGTTCCGGCCAAACATGGCATCACCCGCAACCTTACTCAGTCGTCGGGAGCACACGACCGCAATGTGGAATGGTCGCCCGATGGTAAATATATCTCTTACATTAGCGATCGCACCGGCGAAGATGAGATTTATATTCAAAACCAAAACGGGCTGGAAAAGGCCATCCAAATAACTTCCGGTTCCGACACCTATAAATACAACCCTGTTTGGTCGCCCGACAGTAAAAAGCTGCTTTGGTCCGATAAAATGGGCAGGTTGGTTTATGTGGATGTTAACACCAAAAAAGTAACCACGGTTGTTGCCGATTCAAAAGACTGGGAAATAAGAGATTACACCTGGTCGCCCGATAGCCGCTGGATAGCCTATACATTGCCTCACAACCGAAGTGTAAATCAGATTATGGTTTACGGTTTGGATGATGGTAAAACGCACGCAGTTACCGACGAGTGGTACAGTGCCGGCAGTCCCGAGTTTGACCCCGAGGGCAAATACCTCTACTTTACCTCCTCACGCGATTTTCATCCTATTTACAGCTGGACGGAGTGGAATCATGCCTATCAGGATATGCAGCAGGTTTACATGGTAACCCTTCGCAAGGATATCCCATCGCCCTTTGCCCCCGAAAATGATGAAGTATCCATTAAAAAAGAGGAAAAAAGTTCAAAAAAGAAAGCCGATAAAAAAGATGTAAATGCCAAAAAAAATAGCAATATCAGCATTGATTTTGACGGTATTACTAACAGGGTGATAAAAGTTTCGAAAAAGCCGGGCAGCTATTGGAACTTATCTGCCGTAAAAGGCAAAATATATTATGTTTTTAACTCGGCCAAAGCGGGTATGCAAATGAAACTTTTTACCCTGAAAACCAAAAAGGAGACAGACCTCGGTAAAATCGGTTCGTTTGTTATTTCAGCCGACAAAAAGAAAATGCTGATAAATACCCATGGAAAATATGCTGTTATCAACCTTCCCTCATCAAAAATAAACGCAAAGGATTTTGTGGATGTTAGCGACATGAAGGTGATGGTTAACTTGCCTGAAGAGTGGAATCAGATTTTTACCGAAAGCTGGCGCCAGATGCGCGATTTCTTTTACGCTCCCAACATGCATGGCCTCGACTGGCCTAAAATAAAGGAGAAATATGGTGCTTTGGTTCCCTATGTTAAAAACAGAAACGACCTGAATTACCTTATTGGCGAGATGATTGGCGAGCTAAGCATCGGCCATGCTTATGTAAACGGCGGTGATAAACCCAAGCCGAAAAGAATCAGCACGGGACTGCTCGGAGCTAAAATCAGTCGTGATGCTTCGGGATATTTTCGTATCGACAAAATCTTAAAAGGAGAAAACTGGACGAAAGAGACGCGTTCGCCACTTACCGAACCCGGCGTTAACATTAACGAAGGCGACTTTATTGTTGCCATAAACGGAAAACCGGTTACCGAAACCAACGACCTTTATACTATGCTGGTGGGAACCGCCGGGAAAGAGGTGATGTTGTCGGTTAATTCGAGGCCTAATAAGGATGGTGCACACAACGAAATTGTGGTTCCCATTGCCGACGAAGCAGGGCTGTACTACTACAATTGGGTGATGAACAACATTGAAAAGGTGAACAAAGCCACCAACGGGCAGGTGGGCTACATCCACATTCCCGATATGGGTCCCGAAGGGCTTAACGAATTTGTAAAGCTGTTTTACCCGCAACTCAACAAAAAAGCGTTGATTATTGATGATCGTGGAAACGGCGGTGGCAATGTTTCGCCGATGATTATCGAACGCCTTGCCCGTAAATTAACGCTTTACGGCACTTCCAGAAACAACGATATTACCACCAAGCCGGAGCAAATGATGTTGGGGCCGAAAGTGCTTTTGATTGACAACTATTCGGCTTCTGACGGCGACTTGTTCCCCTATCAGTTTAAGAAACTGAAACTTGGTACGGTTATCGGCGTTCGTTCGTGGGGTGGTGTTGTTGGCATTCGCGGGTCGTTGCCTTTTATTGATGGCGGCGATTTACGCAAACCGGAGTTTGCCCCCTTCGATACCGAAGGAAAATGGGCCATTGAGGGCCATGGTGTTGACCCTGATATTGTTGTTGATAACGACCCCGCCAAAGAGTATGCCGGCGATGACCAACAGTTGGACAAAGCCATTGAGGTTGCTCTGGAGCAGATGAAACAGGTAAAACCCATTCCGCCTATTCCACCATTCCCCGATAAGAGTAAATAAGAGAGTGTTGGAACGGGTCGTTTTGTTAACGGCTTAAAACAAAAAAAACCGATATCGAAAGATACCGGTTTTTTTATTTTCAGATTAATGCTGCTTTTACATCATGCCTGGCATTCCGCCACCCATTGGAGGCATGGCAGGAGCTGCGGGAGCATTTTCTTCTTTGTGTTCACTCAGTACGCACTCGGTGGTTAACAGCATACCTGCAATGGAGGCAGCGTTTTCAAGTGCTACGCGGGTTACCTTGGTTGGGTCGATAACGCCGGCTTTGGTAAGGTTTTCGTACTTTTCGGTACGAGCGTTGAAACCGTAGTCGCCTTTGCCGTTTTTAACTTCGTTTACCACAACCGAACCTTCAAGGCCTGCGTTTTCAACAATCATACGCAAAGGCTCTTCAACAGCTCTTTTAACAATGGCGGCGCCAATTTCTTCGTCTTCGTTGTCGGTTTTTAATTTATCCAACGAAGCGGCAGCACGCAACAGGGCAACACCACCACCGGGAACAAAACCTTCTTCGATGGCAGCGCGGGTTGCCGACAAGGCATCGTCAAAACGGTCTTTTTTCTCTTTCATTTCAACTTCGCTGGCAGCACCAACATAGATAACTGCAACACCACCGGCCAGTTTGGCCAAACGCTCCTGAAGTTTTTCTTTGTCGTAATCGGAGGTAGTGGTTTCAATTTGAGCTTTGATTTGGTTTACACGAGCCTGAATGTTGTCGGCATCGCCTTTACCACTTACAATGGTTGTATTTTCTTTGTCGATGGTAACTTTTTCGGCAGAACCAAGCATCTCAACGGTAGCATCTTCCAGCTTGTAACCTTTTTCTTCCGAAATAACAACTCCGCCGGTCAATACGGCAATGTCTTCCAGCATCTCTTTTCTTCTGTCGCCAAAACCGGGTGCTTTAACGGCAGCAATTTTTAACGAACCACGCAAACGGTTAACAACCAAAGTTGCCAATGCTTCACCATCAACATCTTCGGCAATGATGAGCAATGGTTTTCCGGTTTGAACGGCTTTTTCCAAAATAGGAAGTAACTCTTTCATTACCGAAATTTTCTTGTCGTGGATAAGAATCAAAGGTTCATCAAAAACGGTGGTCATTTTTTCGGTGTCGGTTACAAAGTAAGGAGAGATGTAACCACGGTCGAACTGCATACCTTCAACCACATCAACATAGGTTTCAATACCTTTGGCTTCTTCGATGGTGATAACACCCTCTTTTTTAACTTTGCCCATTGCTTCGGCAATCATTTTACCAATGGTTTTGTCGTTGTTGGCCGAAATGGAAGCAACCTGTTCAATTTTTTCGCTGTTGTCGCCAACTTCGTGGCTCATGGCTTTAACTTCTTCAACAACTTTGGTAACTGCTTTGTCAATGCCGCGTTTCAAATCCATCGGGTTGGCACCTGCGGTTACGTTTTTAAGTCCGGTATTAAAAATCGACTGTGCCAAAACAGTAGCGGTAGTGGTACCGTCACCGGCAACATCGTTGGTTTTTGAAGCTACCTCTTTTACCATTTGAGCACCCATATTTTCAACGGGGTCGGTAAGTTCAATTTCTTTTGCAACGGTAACACCGTCTTTGGTTACCTGAGGTGCACCAAATGATTTGTCAATAATTACGTTTCTTCCTTTAGGTCCTAAGGTTACTTTTACTGCATTTGATAATGCGTCAACGCCTTTTTTAAGGCCTTCTCTTGCTTCGTGATCGAATAAAATGTCTTTTGCCATTTTTCTAAGTTTTTTGTTATTTTTTAAATTGTTATTTTTTCAAATTAAACGATTGCCAGTATATCCGACTCGCTCATAATAAGATAATCGTTGTCGTTTATTGTGATTTCGGTACCTGCATATTTTCCATACAGTACTTTATCACCCACTTTAACGGTTACTTTGTTATCTTCGTTGGCTTCCGGAACGGCAACCACAACACCTTGCGATGGTTTTTCTTTTGCTGTGTCGGGAATAATAATTCCGCTGGCCGTCTTTGCTTCTGCCTCGAGAGGCTCAATTACTACGCGGTCGCCAAGCGGTTTGATGTTTACATTTGCCATATCTGTTACAATTTTTATGGTTAAAATACTGCCTGCCCCTTGTCATATTTCGTGCCAAACCTTCTGACAAAAAAAATGTCAGAACATCTATGACATTCTGACATTTTAAAAAAATATTTTTTAAGGATTTTACTTCTTGCTGTTATCCTGTGCCGGAGCAGTTGGAAGGTTAACCGGTGCGGCTGTATTTTCAATTTTGTTTTTCAACTGCGAATCTTCCTGTCCGTCGGTATTTACCTGACGTGGAATGATGGTGGCAGCAGCAAGGCTTAAAATAAGAATACCAACGCCAAAACCCCAGGTTAGTTTTTCAAGCATGTCGGCTGTTTGCCTTACACCCATAAACTGGCTTCCGCCTGAAAAGTTAGCAGCAAGTCCGCCACCTTTAGGATTTTGTACCAAAACAATTAAACCCAGCAGAACGCTGATAACTAAAATGACTATTGAAAATAAAATATACATCGCTTATTAATTTTTATTTTTTAACGCTTTTTCAGCTTTTTTTATAAGGGCTGCAAAGTAACTACTTTTTTCCGGAATATTCAAAATTAATTTTTCATACATATTGATGGCTTTTTGATAGTGTCCCTGATCCATATAAATGGAAGCCAGCGTTTCGCTCACAATGTCCTCCTGTTCCACAATGCTCTCTTTTGCCTTGTCAACCGGGTCGTAAAATTTACTTTTGGAACGGCTGATGGAGGGTTGATTGTGTATGAATTCTTCAATAATGTTGAGCTTCGATTTTTTTGAAAGCGGCTTTGTTTTTTGTGCTTCTCCCTTTAGTTTTTTTTCGGCTTCAATTTCGCGTATGCGTTGTTCAATGATTTTTTTTAGCTGTGCAATGGTATCTTCTTCGGTGGATTTTTCGCCTTCGGAAGCATTATTGTTTGAAGTTTTTGTTTCGGGTACTTCGTATTCAATACCGGCTGTTTCTTTAGCTTCTGTTTTTGTCTCGGCCTGATCGGCTACAGGCGAGGCTTCTTTTTGTTCGGCAGCAGGAGGGGTGTTTTCAGGCTCATCAACAAATTCTGTTTTTACAGCAGCCATTCTGTCGATATGTTTTTTTAAGATACCCCGGTCGCCGGCATATATCGCAGTGGTTTTCAGCTCGGCATCGTACCGGATGTTATCCTCCTTAAAAAGGTTAAGCGTGTGTAAAATTCTTGCGGACTGAAAATAGGGAAAGTCGTTAACCAACGTACTGAGTTCTTCAATGGATTTTGCATTTAGTTTTTCAGGATGGGTAAGATATGATATAAACTGTTCGCGATTCATAAAAAACTCTTTATGGTTGAGGAGACCGGCTACACAACAAATCTCTTTTCAGCGCAAAGGTATGCAATTTTACAATTGGGCGGTTTTTATGAATAATGCCTTAAATACGGAAAGATAAATTTACACAAACTCCTTTTTAAGTTGTTCAACCCAGGTTTTAACCCTTTTGTCAGTCAACTCTTTTTGATGGTGGTCGTCGATGACCAGTCCTACAAATTTTCCGTCCTTTTCTGCCAGCGAAAAGTAGTAGTCATATCCATCAACAGGCCACGAACCAACTACCGCGCCTTTTTCAGGTAATCTGCAAAACAGGGTTCCAAGCCCGTCAACAAAACTTTCGGGATACTCTTTTTGGTCGCCCAGTCCGAACAGAGCCAATTTTCTTTTTGAGAAATCAATCTCGCTCAGATTGTCAATAAACCTTTCCCAGTCGTCCTGCATTTCACCAATACCCCATGCCGATGTACCAAAAATAAGATTGGTGTATTTTTTCATCTCTTCAACCGAAGTGTTCTTCAGGTTATATATGTCAACTTTGGCACTCCTGCCAAAAGCTTTTTTAATTTTTTCGGCTACCTTCTCCGTCATTCCATACGTTGAGCCGTAAAACAATCCTATTGGTTCCATAATAAATTATTTAGACTTGTTACAAATAGTGTGGCAAAAATAGATTAATTCGGCAAGGCAGCAAACATTAATGACTATTTTCTATTTCGGAAGCCGACACCAGTTTATTCATCAAAGCGTAAACCGTTAAACCCGATACTGTTTTAATATCCAGCTTTTTAGTAATATTTTTCCGGTGTGTGGTAACCGTATGAACGCTTAAAAACAGTTTGTTGGCAATTGCCTGATTGGTTAAACCGCATGCCACAAGTTTTAAAATATCGTTTTCTCTTTCGCTAAGTTTGTTGTCGGTTTCCTGGGATAAGCCGGGTAATCCTTTTTCGGTTAAAATATTTTTAATCAGATTGGTAAGTGCCATTTTATCCATCGACACATCGGCTACTATTTTAAATTTGCTACATACTTCAGGTAAAAGTTCACCGTTTGAAAGTGCACATAAATAAATGGAAGGATTCTTACTAAGTGATTGCCACAGCGTCAAAAGTGATCTTTCGTCATGGTGTAGGTTGGCAATAACCACATCGGGTTTAAGTTCGGTTATTCTTTTTTCAATATCGGGTTCGGTTCCGTCAAATTGTGCCACCACCGACACGTATGAAAACTCTGACAAAAATGTTTCAAGCCCGGCTTTAATAAGATAGGTTTTTCCAATTAGTACTATTGATACTATTCGTGTCATCTTAGCTGTTTATTTGTTTGTAAAGATGCTCCATCTCCTCAACCTTCGGCAAAAGAATCAGGTTTTCTATTCGTGAATGGTTGTTTAAATCGCGCTCAAGGTCAAACAGATCGCGCAAAACCACATGGCAAAAGGCATCGTTTTGAGTTTCAGGGAGATACTTTATAATAATATTTTTTAAGTCAAACAGCTTTTCCTCCACATTTTCGTGCTCCTGTTTGTAGTTTGTAATGGTGTAATTTTGTAGTTTCTTATTAAAGTCATCGGTAATTTTTCCCGTTTCAACGGCATTTTCCAGTGCAAGCACATAAGGATAAACAACCTTTTCCTCCCGTTCGATGTGATGCGTTAACTCTTTGCTGTACTCCTTAAAAAAATTTAATAGCAATGTAAGCGTATCGCCGTTTATGGCGCAATTTTGTTCCATGTTTTCCAGTTGAGTTTCAATATCGGGTAACTTTCTGTTAAGATAATAGAGGTGTGTTTGTTTAAGATATTTAACAAGCATGGCAGCAGGAAACTGTTTTAAATGCTGTGCCGGGAAATACTGATGATCGTGGAAGGTGTTGATAATGGAAAGAAAAAAATCGGTATTAACCTCTTTTTCACGGCACATGGCTGCGATGGTTTTATCGCCAACGCCAAGGTGCATATTAAACCTGTTAATAACGGGCAGCAGGGTATAATCGTGATGAATTATCTCTGCCAGTTTCATATCTTTATCTATCAGCATAATACTATTGTTTAAGGTGCAAAAATAGAGCGAATAAATTAACCTGCGACAAAAAGTAAAAATCTTACCCGGAAGCTCTATTTTTTCTAATTTTGAACTTTGATAAAAATGATAAACCATGAACAGTTTTCAAAATGCAATATTGGCAGGAATTCCCGATGAGTTACCCGCCGTTAAACCATACGATGACAGTGTAAGTCACGCTCCCAAACGTAAGCACATTCTTTCGAATGACGAAAAAAAGCTGGCATTGAAAAATGCGTTGCGCTATTTTCCGGCAAAACACCATGCTGTGCTGGCCAAAGAGTTTGCTGCCGAGTTAGAAAAATATGGCAGAATATATATGTATCGTTTTCGTCCCGATTATGATATGTATGCCCGCCCCATCAGTGAGTATCCGGCACAAACACCGCAGGCGGCTGCCATTATGCTAATGATTCAAAACAACCTAAATCCTGCGGTGGCACAGCATCCTCACGAGCTTATTACCTACGGTGGCAATGGTGCTGTTTTTCAAAACTGGGCACAATATCTGCTTACCATGCAATACCTTGCTACCATGACCGAAGAGCAAACACTGGCAATGTACTCTGGTCATCCCATGGGGTTGTTTCCATCGCATAAGGATGCACCGAGAGTGGTGGTTACCAACGGCATGGTGATTCCTAATTATTCAAGTCAGGATGACTATGAAAAGTTTAATGCGCTTGGTGTTTCGCAGTACGGGCAAATGACCGCCGGTTCATACATGTACATTGGCCCTCAGGGAATTGTCCATGGAACAACAATCACTATAATGAATGCTGCCCGTAAAGTTGCCAAACCCGGCGAAGAGCCGTTTAAAGGTAAACTGTTTGTTTCGTCCGGGCTTGGAGGCATGTCGGGTGCTCAGCCCAAGGCAGGCGACATTACCGGTGTGATTTCGGTGGTGGCCGAAGTAAACCCTGCTGCCGCTCAAAAACGCCATCGTCAGGGCTGGGTTGATGAAATTTTTAGCGACATGAGCCAATTGATTAATCGGGTTAAAGAAGCACAAAAGTCAAAGGAGGTGGTCTCCATTGCTTACCAGGGCAACGTTGTTGATGTTTGGGAGCAGTTTTACGATGCAGGGATTTTTATCGATCTTGGCTCCGACCAAACTTCCCTGCACAATCCCTGGTCAGGTGGTTATTATCCCGTAAGCTTATCCTTTGATGAGGCCAACAAAATGATGGCTGACAATCCCGGTGCCTTTAAAAATGAGGTGCAAAAATCGTTAAGGCGGCAGGCAGCAGCCATTAACAAACATACAGCTCGCGGAACTTACTTTTTTGATTATGGTAATGCTTTTTTGTTGGAAGCATCGCGCGCAGGTGCCGATGTGATGGCGGAAAACGGCATCGACTTCAAATATAAATCCTATGTTCAGGATATCATGGGACCCCTGTTTTTCGATTATGGCTTTGGCCCTTTCCGCTGGGTTTGTACCTCGGGCAACCCTGACGATTTAGACATCACCGACAAAATTGCCTCGGAAGTGTTGGAAAAACTGATGAATGAATCGCCCAAACCCATTCAGAGTCAAATGGCCGATAACATCCAATGGATAAAAGGAGCACGCGAAAACAAATTGGTGGTGGGTTCGCAGGCGCGTATTTTGTATGCCGATGCCAAAGGGCGGACACAAATTGCGGCTGAATTTAACAAAGCCATCAGAGATGGAATTTTGTCAGCGCCGGTAGTTTTAGGACGTGACCATCATGATGTTTCAGGAACCGACTCACCCTATCGTGAAACATCAAATATTTATGACGGTTCGCGCTTTACTGCCGACATGGCCATTCAAAACGTAATTGGCGACTCGTTCCGCGGTGCCACTTGGGTTTCCATTCACAACGGCGGTGGCGTAGGCTGGGGCGAAGTAATAAACGGAGGTTTCGGGATGGTATTGGATGGCAGCGATGATGCCGACCGCAGGCTGCGCTCCATGCTCTTTTGGGATGTTAACAACGGCATTTCGCGACGCAGCTGGGCACGTAATGAAGGTGCCATGTTCGCCATTAAACGTGAAATGGAAAATACACCCGGACTGAAAGTTACCTTTCCAAATATTGTTGATGATGAGCTGTTGGATGAGAGTTTGTAGTTTAGCTCACAGTTGCAAACTGTGAGCGAGGGAATTGACAATTGCTCACAGTTGCAAACTGTCACAGTTGCAAACTGTGAGAGAGGGGATTGGTAGGAAATTGACAGCTGGCGTTTAAAAGCTGAGGCGGATTTAGTGTTGTAAATCGGGGTTGTTAGCATTGTTGATAAGCTGGTGGTATTCGGTGGGAGGGATGCTGTTGTGCCAGTGTCCGGTTAGGCGGGCTACTCCGGTAAACAGCAAAAACAACCCTACAATAATGGCCGCATAAGCCCATGC
>WGDP01000193.1 GCA_015493215.1 Bacteroidales bacterium
CGAAGAGGCTCAGGTTGCCATAATGCCCTCCATTGCCATAAAAACTTCCCATCCCGATTATGTGCTTACCCTTAGCCAAATAAGCGACTTGCTTTTGCGCGTTGCCGGCGACTTTAATCCCATGTAACCGTTGTTTCAGCTTACGGATTATTACCAAAAAAGCGATTAGTTAATTCTTTATCATTCACTTCCTGTTTTCCGCGCTTTTGGAACAGGCATTCATAACGTACTGTATGCCAGCCTTAATATTTTATTACCGGGTGTCCCGTTAAATTTTTACCAATATAATTGGTTTCCGCAATAGGCAAAACTTAATGCTGCAACACCTTTTCTCTTTGTTACTTTTTTACTCAAAAAAGTAACCAAAAAATTGTCCGCTGCGCCTAAATTCCTAAAAACATAAACCTGCCGACTAAAACTTATGAACTCCTCCTTTTAGTCCTGCCAAAAGGAAAAAATGAAGAATAAGCATATTTGCTCATATTTACAAAACTTGAAGTAAAACATAGTTAAGGGGCAGTCCTAACGTCGTCAAACAGCATAAGTTTTTTAACGCCGTCAGGTTTATGTTTTCTTAACGGAATTTAGCCAAGGCGGAGTTCAGCTTTCCTTACGTCAAGCTGATACGGTTTGTTACATCGTAAAATCAAGTTGTTGTTTTTAACATTTCCAGCAAAGGGTTCTAACAAAAAGAATTATCTTCCTATTTTGCAAGCATGCGGGATGGTTCGTTTCTTGGCGAGACAAGAAATGAACATTAAGAATGATTTCTTGGGTGTCCCATTGCGGAAAACAGGTGGTTGGATTTATTAATGTTAACTTAGGGTTGAAGGTTAACGTTACGGGGCAAAAAGGCAGTAAATGATTTTTGTTGGTGGTAAACGGTTGGGGCATTGTGAGTACTGCTTTTTTATTCATTCAATCGTGCTTCAATGTCCATGCGTTGATGTAAAATTCTAATAATTTCAATTTCTTCGTTCTTCCTGTTGATTCTATAAAAAATGAAATGTGATTTTATTCTGGAACGAAAATATCCTTTTCTCACTTTACTATAATCTTCTCCGGATTCCGGGTCTTTAGTGAGATATTCTATTTCATCCATTATCAGGTTGAAATACCTGTCAGCCTGGCTTGTTGACCATTTCTCAATTGTATAAAGCCAAATATTTTCAATATCTCGACTTGCTTCCCGGCTGATTTTATAATTCATTATTCAGATAGATATTCTTGATGAAGGTTATTTAAAAAAGAAGTTCGATCAAAATCTTTTATAAAGCCCGATTTTTCTCCTTTTTTCAGCTCTTTTATAAGTTCATCCTTTTTAGATTCTTCGTACTCAAGCATTCTCAAGGCAGTTCTGACAACTTCACTTGCAGAAGAATATTTTCCTGATTTAACTTGATGATTGATGAAATTATTAAAATAATCCCCCAACAAAATAGATGTGTTTTTCGCCATAACTTAAAATTTAGTACAAAGGTACCAATACTTGGTATAATTTCAAAATAAACTTTTAGATTTCTTTCCAACGGGTTTTGGTTAAATGAGTGCTTGCTGATTTAAGGTTAAACAAAAAACGGGCTGTTTTATAACTCTTTTTACCCTTGCTGTTCGACTGAGCGCCCGCCTGAACGAAGTTATTCGGGCAGCAAGCCGAAGTCGATGTCATCTTGAGCGTAGTCGAAAGATGACAGGTAAAATTTATAAAACAGTCCGTTTTCTTTTAAAACCGGAACCTGTTATTAAAACAGTTTCATATCGTCATAAACCTTCATTACATCTTTAACGTGGTTGGCTGATGTTCTGAGGTCTTTCATCTCTTCATCGTTCAGTTCAATTTCGATGATTTCTTCAACGCCGCCGCGGCCAAGTTTAACGGGAGCGCCAAGGTAAACGCCATCTTCGCCCCATTGTCCGTCGAGTTTAACACAGCAGGGGAAAATATGATGTTGGTTGTTAACAACCGATTCTACCATTTGAGCGGCAGAAGAACCGGGTGCATACCAGGCGGAAGTTCCCAACAGGTTAACAATTTCGCCACCACCTTTTTTGGTTCTTTCAATAATGGCATCCAAACGGTCTTTGGGAATTAACTCGGTTACGGGAATACCCGAAACAGTGGTGTAACGTGGCAACGGAACCATGGTGTCGCCATGACCGCCCATCAGCAATGCCTGAATATCGCGTGGAGAAACGCACAGCTCGGAAGCAATAAAGGCGCGGTAACGGGCTGTGTCTAACACACCTGCCTGGCCAAACACTTTGTTTGCCGGTAATCCCGAAGCTACATGAGCAGCATAGGTCATTACATCCAACGGGTTGGAAACAATAATGATAACAGCTTCCGGTGAGTGAGCCATTACACTGTCGGTAACCGATTTAACGATTTTTGCGTTGGTTGAAATCAAATCATCGCGCGACATGCCGGGTTTACGTGGCAGTCCCGATGTGATAACAACAACTTCCGACCCTTCGGTTTTTGAATAGTCGTTGGTAGAACCCGTAACGCGGGTGTCGAAACCAACAACGGGAGCTGTTTCCCAAATATCAAGGGCTTTGCCTTCGGCGAGACCTTCTTTAATGTCAACTAAAACAACTTCGTCAAGGAAGTTTTTGCGGGCAAGCACATCGGCACATGTGGCACCTACGTTTCCTGCTCCGATAACTGAAACTTTTTTCATTATACTATTTTTTTTGTGAACGTTAATTTAAATTCAATACTCAACAGAGCCTTCAAAAGTACTTAATTTTTGTTCTTTATATTTAAAAGAAAGTCTAAATAGACGGCTGTTAAATAATTTAAACGATGTCTAAATTGTGAAATCTTCACAGAAAGGTGAATTTTGATTGTTTGCTGATATTTGTTACTTTTGACAACACACAATTCTATTACTAAAAAATATTGCGATGAAACGAACTATTTTGCTTTTAACGGTGCTATTTTGCTTTTCGGTTTTTAACAACAGCATGGCACAGCAGGACGGATTTTTGCTGGACTCGGTACGTAAAACCATTGCAACGGGGTACGGACCCTACACCAGCAAGATGACACACTATTATTATAACCTTTTCAACCAACTGAAGTTTGATGAGGTGATTATCAATAGAAATTCTTTTCCCGATACTGCTGACTGGTATTGCACCCAAAAAAACTACCATTTTTACGATGCTGAACACAGAATTATACAGGATTCGCTTAACTCGCGGGAGGCCAACGAAACCGATTGGACATCGAAATATAAAAAGGAATATTACTACGGAAACGCAGCTAATATTAAAACCACTTTTTCATGGGATTTTACAACCGGTAGCTGGAACAACGGAAATGAAAGATACATTGACACTTTAACTCCTCCCGAAGATTATAGAATTTCGTACTTACGGCAGTATTGGTTCGATCAAACCGGCCAATGGAAAAACGATTATTGGGTTGATTCGCTGTTTTTTCCTGACGGATTAATTAACCTCATCAAACAAACGTACTGGCTGGTTGGCGACCCCGATATTTCTGTATGTGATACCATTGTGTACGATTATTCCTATTACCCCGATACACTATTTACCTATCAGTATGAAAATAATAATGGCTACTATTTTTTACACAAAATTTATTATAATAACGATTCATCAACGAAATATAATTTTAAATACAGGGTGATGTTTGATAATACCGTTGACACTTTATATAAAACAACCTGGTATTATGACGATGACCAGCATGTTATAAAAAGAGAAGGTGCCTGGTGGCACCCCGACTTACATGATTGGCTTACCACAACAACCATAACCTATCAATACAATCAAAAAGGGTTGCTGGTTCAGAAAGATATTATTAGCGGAGACCATCAACAAACCAAATACAGTTATAATGACGATGATTTATTATGGAAAGAAGACTATTATCCCGAAGCCGGAAACCAAAGCTATTTTATAACGCATTATTACTATTATACTTACACTTATGTTGGAACGGAGCAACATGAAACAGGTAATGAAACAGAACTGTTATTTTATCCCAACCCCGCTGAAAGAATAATATATTTTACCAACCTGCAAAACAGAAAAAAGCAATACCGGATATATGATGTTACGGGCAGAATGTTACAGCAGGGTAAGTTGGGTATCAATCAAAACTCCATTGATATTTCAGGGCTTATTCCGGGCAGCTATTTTGCCATAATCCATTGTAAAAACCAGGTTTATAAAGGGAAGTTTATTAAGTATTGACGGGCACGGTAAAAACCAAATTTTTTACCTTAAAATTTGATAAATATTTAACGGGATTTATTTAACACCTTTTTTTTCAAGCACTTTAACAACTTCTTTCTCCGGGAAATACCCCACATGCCTAAAGTACTCCTTGCCCTCTTTGTCGAGAAATACCTGTGTTGGTATTGCTTGTATGCCATATTGTTTAGCGTAAGGTTTGCCGGCCGGAGTCCAGACATCATAAAAAATAACTTTTACCTCTTTTGGGTATTTGGTGCGGATGCTGTCTAATACAGCTTCCATTTTTTGGCATGGAATACATCGCACCGAGCCTAACTCGATAAAGGTAACTTTTGCTTGATTGGCCGACTTTTCAGCTTTTTGGGCAACACCGGTTTGCGATACGGAAAAGAGGATGATAATACTTAAAACTAATGTTTTCATGGTAATTATAATTTTTAGATAAATAAATATTGTAAATAATATATTCCGACGAGGATAAAAATAACGGCCACTATCCGGCGGAACCACAGCTCGAAGATTTTTATTTTATTGTAAACATTGCTTATACCTCCAACGGTAAAAGCAATTATCCAGGCAAAAATGATTACCGGCAGCCCGGTGCCGATGGCAAAAATTATGGGTAAGTACAGGCCTGTGGCCGAGGATATTGTCATGGGAATAAGCATACCGAAATAGAGTACGCCGCTGTAAGGGCAAAAGCCCAGTGCAAATACAATCCCCAGCAACAGAACGCCCCAAAACCCGAATTTTTCTTTTTGCTGCATTTTTTCGTTTAGCTTGTTCAACCCCGGGAAGTTTATTTTTATCACATCCAGCATAAACAAACCGATGAGTATGAGGATTGGCCCCAATGCACGTTCTCCGTATTTTTGAAAAAAACCGGCAATTACAAACTTACTGGCACCAAAATAAAAAAGCAACCCAATGGCAGTATAGGAAATTGAACGGCCTACCGTATAAATGATGCCGTTGAAAAACACTTTGCGCTTGTTTTCAATGTCTTTACTTATAAACGCCATGGCTGTGATGTTGGTGGCCAGCGGACAGGGGCTGATGGCCGTCATCAAACCAAGAATAAAGGCCGAGAGTAGTGGCAGGTCGGTGCTGTCGAGAAGGTGTTGTAAAAATTCCATTTGGTTACATCATTTCGTGAATGGTTTTTTTAACGAGCTGTTTCCATTTTTCGGGATTGGTGGTAACATATTGAAAGGCATCGTCGGTTTTATCAATTACCTTATCACCTTTTATAAACAGCAGTGTTTGTCCGTAAATCTGGTACTTTTTTACCAGGTCGGGTCTTTCGTCTTTGTCAATGTTGATGGACTGGAAAACGATTTCACCTTTATCCATTTTAACCGGAAAAAGTTCCTTTAAATATTGATGTGTGTTTTCATCTACCGAAACGCAGGTATGACAACGGATGCTTCCGTGAAAATAATAGACCCTGATTGCCCCGGGAGCCGCAGCATCGTTTTTAGCAATGGTTGTTTTATTTGTGTGGCCTTGTTTTTGAGAACCGTTGCAGGCTGAAAACAGGATGATTGTGGTTAAGACAATTGCCGCAAAAAATATCTTTTTCATGGTTGTGCAGTTAAAAGGTTAAGAATTTCGTCGCGTTTGGGTACTCTGCCCTTTACCATTACTTTTTCGTTGATTACCAGTGCGGGCGTTGTCATTACCTGATACGACATGATGGCCATAATATCCTGTACCATCGTAATTTTTGCGTCAATGTTGTTTTCCGCTACTACTTTCCTGACTATTTTTTCAAGTGTTTTACAATTGGGGCAACCGGTGCCGAGAATTTTTATTTCCATGTTTTTTTGTTTTTAAAAATTGATTTAAAGAATATAATTAAACAGGTATCCCGAAATAATAATGCAGACAGTTACTGTTCCGAAAAAGATGGCAATCAGCTTCCAGGTCATTACTTTTTTCAGCAGCATGGCTTCGGGCAACGACAGCCCCACAACGCCCATCATAAATGCAATGGCAGTTCCCAAAGGAACACCCTTGGCCACCAACACCTGCACAACAGGCAAAATTCCCGAAGCGTTGGAATACATGGGTACCGCCAAAATGGTGGAAGCAGGTACGGCAAACCAGTTCTCCTTACTCATAAATTTCTGGAAAAATCCTTCGGGAACGTAGCCGTGCATCAGCCCCCCGACAGCAATTCCGGCTAACAGGTAGGGGAGAATGCCTTTTATTATTTTAAGAGCTTCGTTAACAATAACTGGCCAACGTTGTTTAAACGGCTGTTTTTCCTGAATAAAGGCCTCCTGATCCTTTTGTGCGTTAGCCAAAATATCTTTAACCCAGGGGCTTAAATATTTTTCCAATCGAAAGGTTTGTAATATCATACCGGAAACCGTGCCGAGCAACACGCCGCTTAGCACGTAAATAATGGTGGTTTTAATGCCAAATAAACCGGCAAACAAACCAATGGCAACTTCGTTAACCAACGGCGATGTTATTAAAAAGGCAAAAGTTACCCCAAGTGGTATCCCTCCGCTTACAAAGCCGATAAACAGCGGAACCGACGAGCAGGAACAAAAAGGTGTTACCGTGCCAAACAGCGATGCCATCAGATATTCAAATCCATAAAGCTTTTTGCGCGACAGATAGTTTTTTACCCTTTCGATGGGAAAATAGGAATTAACAATACCCATTAACAAGATGATGATAATGAGTAAAATCAATATTTTAACCGTATCGTAAATAAAAAAGTTTAAGGCTTCGGCCAGATAGCTTCCTTTTTCAAGGCCGAACACTTTAAACACCAATAAATCCGCTAAATATTGTATCCAATCAAACATTTGTTAAGGTAATGGGTTAATATGCAGTGTATTTGTAGATGAACTTGTTTAAAGTCTTTTGTTTGAAATACTAGTAAAATATTATAAGTCAGAAAAGTTAATATCTTTTTTTAAACCCACCCCTACGCCCCTCCAAGGAGGGGAATAACCCACCCCTTTATCCCCTCCGAGGAGGGGAATAATGGAATTCATTTTCTGACTTACAATATTTTACACTCACTATCATTAGTTTAACTTTAAACAACTTCGATATTAATTTTTTCTTGATGTAAAGGTTTCACCTGAAAAATCAATGGTAATATCCGAAAGGATATTGTCGGCCTCAGGAGTAACATAAAATGTTACGCCTCCTGTTTCGACAACGATATCCCCTGCAATCGGGTTTTTACTTATTTCCATTTGAAGTAACGGCGTGCAACATCCGGGTGTTGTAAAAAAGCGGATGCCGGCTGTCACCTCTTCACTATCAATTATTAATTTTTTAAACTGTATTAAAGCCTGGTTGGTAAATTGCATATTGTATCTGTTTATTGTTTAACTAATCCTGAAACTAATAGAAACTGTTGGATATTAGTGCAGGAATTTTCTAATTTGTTATATACTTTATTTCACCATGTAATTCGCAAGCATTGGCAAGGGTGTTGCTAATGGTTCCGAATTTTACAATGTTTTTATGCCAGTTATTTAATTTACGTTCATCAACATCTGTTTCTATTTCCAAAATATAATCGATGCGTTTCATGGCCGGCGGGCTGTCGTTGCGTTCACCTTGAACCGTAACTTTTGCCGACCGATAGGGGTAGTGTAGCAGTTCTGAATAGCGCTCTACATTTTTCAGGATGCAGGCAGCCAGTGCCGTGAAAAGCAGCTCGGCGGGATTGGGTAATTCATTGTCCCTTCCGGCAGATGCATCAAAATATATTGTTGATTTATTGGATAGGCTCGAAGCTTTTCCTCCTTTTTGCGATTTTGCACTTATTTTATATTCCAACATAATTTTAATTTTTATCAGAATAAATAAACTCATATAGCTCCACTAATCTTCGGCCTGTATTGTGCGAATCTCTTATTGCAAGAGGGTCGTTATCAAGATTTCCCATTTCGGAGAAGGTAAAACCCAATGCACCACTGCCGCCAAGAATCATGCGGTGACGTAACATAAAAGCGTGTAATGTATTCAAAGTACTTTCCATATAGCGTCGTCCTGATATAACATAACCTCCAATTTTATTTTTCAGCTGACCTTTCATCCACCAGGTTCGTTCCATCAGTTTTTTAATATCTACACTCACATCAGAAAACTGTGACGGACTGCCAAAGACAATAATTTCTGCCCAAAGCATTTTTTCAAACACTTGCTGCATATCATCATCAATTACACAATTGCCGGTAGTTTTACATTGGCGGCATGGGCCACACTCCGAAAAATTGAGTTCACTGAGGTAAACGCGCTCTATTTGGGCCTTTGATGGAAATTCGGATAATGCTGCATCCAGCATCCTTGCTGTATTGCCCTCTTTCCGGGGACTTCCATATATTGCTAAAACTCTCATGATTAATTATTTAGTTTGTTAAATAACTTTTTGGCATTACCTCCCAATAGTGAGTTGTTAAATTCAACCAACCCATCTGATAGAAATTTCACATTAAAGCCTTCAGTCTTTAGATAGTGCATGGCTATGATGGAACGTGTGCTATGTGGGCAAGCGGCTATTATAAGTTTATCACGATGCAGTTCATCAAGGCGGTGAGGTAACTCATTGATAGGAATATTCTTGAAAATTTTGGTGTTCCACATGGCATATTCTTCTTTGAATCGAATATCGATTAGCTGAACCTTATCTGAAGGAAGTAATGCTATCAAATCTTTACTGCTTATTTTCATAGCAGGAATTGATGAATATTCAAAACTTCTTATATATTCTTCAAATTTTGTCATAATTATAAAATTTTTATGTGGTCGATAATCTCGTTTACTTTGTCATCTAATAAAGGTGTTTTTCCTTTTGTGATGCCAAAATTTGTAGTGTTGATATGTATGTAACCGGAAAACCCTTGCGTTTTCATAATTTTATCGACACAGTTAACCGGACAACCGTCCAATACTACAATTTTCTTTTTCGACTGTTTTGTTTTGTCAATCAGCGCTTTATTACCAATGGCAATTTTTGCCATACAAAGCATGTTTGCATCACCGTTTTTTGCCATTCTTCTGGCAACTTCATCGGTGTAACATCCTGTGTTGGAAGCACCGGAACAAGCAATTACAATTTTGTTGGCATTGTTTTCCATAACATTAATTTTTTGTCCGCTATTTAACCTTTACCGATATGCTGGTGCCTTCTTTTATGTTGTCGGTTACCGGGCATCTTGCTTCGGTTTCTTCGAGCCAGCTTTCAATTGCCTCTTGTGTTTCATCTTCAAAATCGGCTTTAATCGACACATTGATATGTTGAAATCCGGCACGTTCGTCAAAGGAGCAACCCATAAAATTGCATGGGTTCATGCTTCCTTTTATGTCTATTTTCATACCGTTGAGTTTCATGCCTCTTTGTCTGGCAACTTCGTGGCCTGTAACGTTTAAACAGCCGGCCAGCGACATTAACAACACCTGTACAGGACTTGGCCCCAAATCGGTTCCTCCCATGTTTTCCGGTTCGTCAATTGTCATTTTAAATTTTCCCGACTGTATTTTAATTCGTGCCGGCGTTTCACTTTTTGCATGAACACTTACGTTTACTTTTCTTATACGTTCTTCTGTTACACTGTTTAATGTTTCTACTTCCATTGTATTGTTTTATTAATTATTTCAATAGTACATCGTAAATAAACGATGTTACCGTTTAAATTTTTTTAATGATTACAAAGGTTTTCACCCGATTCCACATTAAAAACAACATGAAACAAACTTTTGGTTATGCAAGCCATCCTGATAGAACCATTCCGGTAAATATTAACTTTTAAAATCCGTTTCATGGGGCAAAAATAATAAATAATTATAGTTCATCGTAAATATACGATAAATATTTTTAATAAAATTGAGAATTTTATTTTTATTGCGGCAAACCTACTCCACAGTCCGTATCAAAGCCGACTGCCCGGGTTTTAAATTGAACCAGAAAATTAAATTATTGCCTGCTTGTTTTTGGGCGGGTTTCAAACCGTTAACCGCTATCGCTTTTGCTTTTACGGCAAACGATAACCCTGTTACAGTGTCGCCGGAAGTGTTGGTAACTTTAATCCTGCCATCGGGGAGTACTGTGTAATCAATATGTTCTGTTAAAATGCGGTAGTCTAAAAAGTCCTTTAAGGTGGTTACATTTAAAAGTCCTTTTTGGTTGAATTGATGCATAAAGTTGAGTGTGCGGTTAAATCCGTTCATGGCCACAATGGTGCTGTCAGCAGTGTATTTCCAAAAGCCTTTGCCGGGTTTTGTCCAGGCGGGATAACAGTGGTTAACTTCCACTGCCCAATCGTTTATAAAAACGTTAAGCTGATGGCGTGAGAAAAAATAGTTCCACAGCCCTTCGCTGTGTATGTACACCACGCTTGATGTTGGCCAGTGGTAGAAATTTTGTGTCCGGGTAGGATGTTGCCAAAAATCGGGCTTGGGATAAAAGTCGCCAAAGCCGGA
>WGDP01000194.1 GCA_015493215.1 Bacteroidales bacterium
CGGCTTTTAAACTGTTGGCAAAGAAAGCTTCGTTGTTATACATCGAAAGCATAATAAACTTCACGTCAGGAAATTTTTGTGTTACCTGAGCACAAACCTCAATTCCGGTTTTACCGGGCATGCTGATATCGGAAAGTACCACATCGGGTTTGTTTTTAACAATGGCATCCATAAGCGCATCACCGTCTGCCACTTCGGCAACAACCTTTAACTCATTAAACCGGTTAAGCAACGCATGAAGCCCTTCTCTGAAGAGCTGATGGTCATCGGCAAGTATGAGATTTATTTTTTTCATAAAAGCGGTATATCAATGTTTATTCCGGTTCCTTTACCCACAGTGGTAGTTAACTCAAAATATCCGTTGAGCAAATTTACTCTTTCTTTCATATTGATAATACCGTTTCCCAACGAAAATGATTTATCGGTTTGGTCAAAACCGCATCCGTTATCGCGGATGGTTAAAAACAGATGGCTGTCAATTTCTTCAAAACTAAGGTTAATTTCGGTGGCTTTTGCATACTTTAGCGTGTTATTAACAGCCTCTTGCACAATACGAAAAATATAAATATCGATGGTTTTGCCATAATGTTGCTTTTGCAGGTCGAGCAGGCAATTTATTTTTATGGGATGATTTTCCATAATTTGCCGGCAAAAGTTTTGCAAAGCAACCGACAAGCCAAACTCCTTTAAACCGGAGGGCATCATATCACCCGAAATGTTTCGTATCTCCCGAATGGTTTTTGAAAACAATGCCATTACTTCGGAAATTGTTTTTTTTATATTCTTACTTTCGGGATTCAAGGTTTCTTCCAGTTTCATCTTACCAGTAAGCAGCAAGGGGCCAAGGCCGTCGTGAAGCTCACGCGAGAGCCGCTGACGCTCTTTTTCCTGCGCATCAATTACCGACTGTACCCGCAATTTTTTTTCATTTTCCAACTTAACGGCCTGTGCTTTTATTCTTAACGACATCTTGTTAAACGATTCGGTGAGCTGGCCGATTTCATCTTTGGTTTTAACCTTAACGGTGTTTCCGTATTTACCCAAAGCTATTTTCGTGGTTTCAGCCTGAAGCTTTTTAAGAGGTTCGGTAAACTTAGCCGATAAAAAGGTTATTACTGCCGCCGACAATAAAGCAATAAGAAGACTCAGATAAATAATATTATCGCGTATGGAATAAATGGGTATCATGGCCTCTTTAACATCAATTTCTGCTAAAACCGCCCAATGAAGTAATGAAAAATCAAGCGGACTGTATGCACTTAGCACAGGAATATTCCGATAATCGTTTAACTGCGAATAAGCCGTTTTTCCGCTCAGAGCATTTTGAACACCTTTGGTATTTACTTTGGTTTTAAAAATCGAATTTTTTAAAAATCTGGAGTTACTCCTCATTAAACTGTCGTCGCCAACAAGATAAACCTCGCCGGTTTTACTCAACCCGTTGTTGGGATTGTCTTCAAACATAATCTTGTTAATGGAAGAAGGACTGATACCGGCAACTATTATTCCTGAAAAACGATTGTTTTTATCAAACATACTCTTTCCTGCAAATAAAATTTTTCGCTGACCATCGGATTTTATGAGCACCTCTTTAACAAAAGCTTCATTAATGTTATGCTGCCTTTTAAAAGCATTTTGAAATATTTTAGCCCGCTGCAAAACAATGATTTCCACCTCCGGTAGCGAATCGTTAAGATTTATCTCAAACGCACTACCCGACTTATCTAAAAAACAAAACTTTGTGTAACAGCCGGAATTTTTCAACAGATAAACCAGATATTTAAAATCATTGTCCGCAAAAATTTTTGTTTGATTAACATCAGGCTGTCCGGTTTTTTTAGTTGCAAGATGATGCAATACGGCTTGTATTTTCGGAATGTTTGAAATATTTTCCATATCGCGAATTCGTTGGTGAAAAAAAGCTGTTATTCTGTTTTTCTTTTCAAGTCGCAGCGAAATAAGTTGATCGTAGGTACGCGAAAGCAACGCCTCTTTTTCTTTGTAATAGGAATAAACCCCTATTGACCCGATGGCAAACAAGTTTAGTATCAAAAAGTAAACTACCAACTTACGATAAATAGAATTCATTTTCCTTTTAAATAAACTACAAACCTAATTAAAAAGAATGCAAAATGCCTATTCTCTTTCCTTTTCTTTGAGTTTATTTTCCAATGATTTTTCAAAAGCTTCGAGGTCGATGCCTGTAATAACGGGAGGTTGTGAACTTTGTTTTTGAAGTGCTTTATCAATTAAGAGGCTGTCTTTTTCGTAGTTGGAACAAGCTTCGCACATGGCCTTATGCATCTTTAGCTGAAGTTGTTCCTTAAACGTCAATCGGGAATATATCTTTTTTTCGATAAGCTGCGAAGCTTTCAAACAGGAAAGAAACAAGTATTGCATTAGTTTTTTCATAAACGCTAATTCTCTTTAAACCAGTTGGTATCAATACACTCTCTCAATTGTAATTTAGCTCTGTGTATGATTTGCCAAAAATTAGTCGGAGTAATACCCAATTCCTCACAAATTTCTTCACCTTTTTTACTTAATAAAAACTTCAGTTTAATGGCAAGCCCCCAACTATCGGGCAAAGCGTCCATACACATCTTCAAAATTTTGTTAAATTCATCGTCATCCAGCAGGTGGGTTTCCTGTTCTTCCCAGTTATGCGGTTTGTGTGACTGAATCCATTCGCCACCTTCGGTAAAAAAATTCGCAAATGAATTACCATCAATATTAACAGGCTTTTTAACTTTTGCGCGATAGTGGTCGATTATTTTAAAGTTAAGAATGCTGTACAGCCAGGTTTTTGGAGAGCTGTCGCCTCTGAAATTTTCAATTTTTTCGGAGGCAGCTAAAAAGGTATCCTGCACCAAATCTTTGGCCAGCTCTGTATCGGAAACCTTAAACAAAGCCCACGAAATCATATCGGCTGAGTATTGATGTACCCAGGAGGCCAAATCTACCGTATTGCTTTTTTCTTTCAAAATCAGCTGTTTGATGTTAAAACACAACCTCAAGAAAATAGCCTGACTAATTTACTCAACATGCAATAAGCGAAGCCATTCATCTCAGGGTTTGTAAAATTTGTACCAAAAGTAAACAATATATTTAAACTTTTAAATATTTACAGGTAATTCCTGTTTTGATGTGATAAAGGGCTAATTCCTATTTTGATGTGATAGATTATTTATATAGATGTCCCGTAGGGACGGCATATTTCTAGAAAAATATCATAAGCGGCAAGAAGTCCCGTCAGGGA
>WGDP01000195.1 GCA_015493215.1 Bacteroidales bacterium
CCCTGGTTTTTTTATACTGTAGTTTGTTCAGCTCGGAAGCTGCTTTTGTGGTTTTTATAGCCCCGTAAATGTTGGGATTGTACAGGGGCAATGCAGCCTGCAGGCTTAAATTAAAATTGTGCGGCGCGCCGAATTGCACCTCCTTAAACAGGCCTTCGGGCCCGCCAAACGCCGACTGCGGCATGAGCTGGGTGGGCTGGTCTATAAAATATTTGTAATCGCCCGTAAATTTTACTTTGGGAATCAGGTTCGATTTGGCCTCTTTTTCCCGTTCGGTACCAGCCAACATGTTGTTTCTGCTTATTTGTAATGTCTTGTTGTACACCTGTGCGGAGTCTATGCACTGTTGCAGTGTCCATACCTGAGCATAAAGTGGCATCGAAAATACTATCATTATAAAAAATGACAGGAATAATTTAGGTTTGTGAAATTTCACTAACATAATATTTAAAATTTTTAATTAATTATTCTTTATTAATAATAGAAATGATTGAATCATTATCTCACAGACTGCTTCAATAGTTTCTAATTGGCGTGTGGTTATATCCATTCTTTTATTGTTTTTTGCATATTAAAAATAAGTTAGTGAATATTCACTCTGCAAAGATAACGTAATATTATTAAGTTGTATGCTTTTTTTATGGTTACCTTATATCCGCTAGCTGCCTAGTAAAAAAGAGAAGTAATATTGTTCAAATTAAACCCGCCTAATCGTCAATCATATTTTGGTTAAACCCAATCAAAAACAGTCGCCTGGTAGCCCTTGTAAAGGCTGTGTAGAGCCATCTGAGGTATTCGGTATTAAGCCGGTCGTCGGTTAAGTAACCCTGATCAACAAAAACATTTTTCCACTGTCCGCCCTGGGTTTTATGACAGGTCATGGCATAGGCAAACTTTACCTGAAGTGCATTGTAGTATGGATTTGTTTTTATGGCATCCATAATTTTGCGTTTCGATTTAAGAAAAGCATACTCCTGTTGCAGGCCTTCAAAAAGTTTTTTTGTTTCTGCATAATCCATATTGGCTTTTTCTACATAAAGCGTATCAAGCAAAAGCATCACCCTTAACGATTTTTGTTCGGGATAGTCAATCATATTGACATCTGCTTCGGCAAAATGAAACCCATATTGATCGTGAAACCCGACAACTCTGCGAACTTCAACAATGTCGCCGTTGGCAATAAACCCTGCAGGCGATTTTTGGTCGAGCCAGAAATAGTTGTTTTTTACCACCATCAGTAAGTCGCCGGCTTCCAACTCCGTTTCGCGCTGTAAAATTCGGTTTCTGATTTGCTCGTTAAACTTGTTGGCTCGTTTGTTGGATTGGCAAATTACAATGCTCTCCTTTATGTTGTCGCCGTAAAAATATTCCTGAAACAGTTCCTGCATCTCCATGGCATCTTCTATGGGAGACACATCGTTTTTAAATCCGTTTTTTGACAGCAGGGGAGGGTTGGTATCTTTTTCACTGAGTTTTTTACGTAGTTGAGTGGCCGAAAAAAGAATGCCCGAGTCAAGCTCCTGCCGCATCACTTCGGTCATTTCGTACGAATATGCTGTTAAGGGATACAGACTTTTTAGGTAGGTTAAATTCAATGCGGGGCTAAGGCTAAGTCCCACGGGGGGCAGCTGTGCAGTGTCACCTATAAAAATAAGCCGGTTATTGCTTCCCGAATAAACATATTTTACTAAATCGTCCAACAGGTTACGGCTTGAAAACGAATCGGTTCCCGTTGTGTTATCCCCAATCATTGACGCTTCATCAACCACAAACACTGTGTTTTCCGCTTTGTTATTGTTGAGGTATATTTTTGTTTCGTTGGAGCTGTTTGTTTGCAGGCCGTAAATAATACAGTGTATGGTGTGGGCTTTGTAACCGGTGTAATGCGACAACACTTTTGCCGCTCTTCCGGTGGGAGCCATTAACACGCATTTTCGCTTTGTAGCTTTAAGCTCTTTGATGTAAATGCTTATTAACGTGGTTTTTCCGGTTCCGGCAAATCCCTTTAAAATGTACAAGGGGTTTTCCTTTTTGCTGCTGTCAAAGGCAGCAAGATGGGTTATTACGGTGCGCTGGTCTTTAGTGGGCACAAATGGAAACCTTTCCAGCAGCCTTTTATCAAGTTTTACTTGTTCCATTAAATAAAGATTAAAAGGGATAGCCAATACCGAAGTTAATAATAAACTGGTTAAATCTTAGATTGCCAAAACGCCATCTTTCGTTGTCAGGATAGGCAGGGTCGCGAAGAGGAATACCTGCATCGAGCCTGAAAATAAAGTAGCTAAAGTCAAACCGTAGCCCAAACCCACCGTCAACTGCAAGCTGCTTGTAAAAGGTTTTAAGGTTAAATTGTCCGTTGGGATAGTTTTCGGAATTATAGGACCAAATATTTCCGATGTCGGTAAAAAAGGCTCCCTTTAAAAAACTGTAAATGGGAAACCGGTATTCGATGTTTGTTTCCAGCTGGATGTCTCCGGTTCGTTCGTAATCAGTTGAACCTGAATAGCCTCCCGGGCCTAGTGTTCTAAATCTCCATCCTCTCATGTCGTTGGCGCCACCGGCGTAAAAAGCTTTTTCGTATGGTATTTCGTTTGAGTTTAAGTACGGAATACCTGCCCCAGCCAGTCCTCTGAAAGCAATAATTTGCCCTTCGGTGTTTAGATGAAAATAGTGCCGGTAGTCGATATTAATCCTTACATATTGTGAGTATCTGATACCCATAAACCGATAATACTCGTTGTTGGTCATTTGTAAATTCAAAGCCTTTTGTGTAAGGTATAGCAGGTTGCCCGATGTTTCAACATCAAGACGAACGTAATCGAAACTTTTGGATGTTTTAATTTTTTGATTGTCGTAAACCATGCTAAAGTTTAATCCTGCAATCAGGTGATCGGAATACTGTTCCTTTAACCTCCGGTTTGTCTCCTGATCCAATATTTCCTGAAATTCGGGTGTAGGGTTCACATTGATATAGTTAAAGTTAACCGGACTGAAGATAAAACGAATTTTAGTATTTTTATGCCAGGAGTATCCCAGCAGGAGATTGGTTGAATTACGCGAATAATTCGGCCTTAGGAGGTAGTTGTATCCAAACGTAATATTGGTTGTAGGATGATATTTTTGGCTAAATCTCCTGAAAGGGATAGGCGAAACAAACCGGGGGAAAATTAAGGATGCATCAACACCGGCTTCAAACGTATTAAAAAAGTTATTGTTATCGCCGTTACTAATCGAATCGGTTGCCGAAATAGATTGCGCTTCAAAACCACCGTTAAACCTCACTCTGAAAAACTCGGCACCTCTGAAAATATTTTTGTTGGCGATGGTAAGGTTGCCTCTGACACCGGGGTCGCCACTGCTGTTGGTTAATACTCCGTCGATACTGTAAAAGTTTAATTTGCCGGTGGCCATTTGGATACGGGCTTTCATATATTTGTTTCCCTCTGCATCGCTGCCCATTTGAGTGGTATCGAACGAAATAGTAGCCGTTTTAATAATGGGCATGGCAAAAAGCCGCCGGTAAGTTTCCTGCACATCAACAGATGAATAGGGCAATCCCTGCTTAATTTTAATGGCCTGGTCAAAGGCTTTTACCTTAAACCGGGGCACCGGCATATGAAGCAGATAGGTATATTTATAGGTGCTGTCGCCAAAAAACACAATCTCATGTTCAAAGGGTTTATAAATCTGGTATTTGGTTGGGTTGTAGTCGGGAATAACCTCTACCTCCTTTACAAAATACCGGTAATGAGGCAATTCAATAAAGCTTCCTAATTTTAAAGGGTCAGGTATATTTCGATTGGTAATTACCGTTTTGATGTTTAAATGATGTGTTGACAAGTTACTGTCAACCTTAAAAAGCACATAGTTTTGATTAAAATAGTAGTATCCTTTGTTGCGTAAGAAATCGGTAATTCTTGTACGTTCATCGTCCAGTGTGTAGGCATTATAAATGTTACCGGGTTTTACAAGACTGTTGGCCGTATCGTTAAAAATAAACTTTTTAATGGTATTGTCGGCTATTTGATAGTTTACCGAATCAATAACATAGGGCATGCCAAGGGTAATGTTAAAAATTATTTTCGATTTTTTTTTGTTACCCTTAATTTGGTAACTGATGTTTGCATTGAAAAAACCTGAATATGACAGAAAGCGCTGCATGTTGCGGGCAATTCTGTCGGGGTCGCACTGGTCGATATAAACGGGGTCTTCTCCAAGTTTTTTATTGAGCCATGAATAAAATTTGCCTTTATGAACGGTTGACAGATAGTAAAGGTACAGGCTGTATCGCGTTCCCAAAAAGCTTCTGTTGGCTCGGGGTTTTAAATAGGCTTTCACTTCAGAATTGTCGATGACGTCACTTTTTTTGCCAACGTATCTTACTTCGTATTTTTTAAGTAACTTTTTATCGGGAGGGATAAATCTGTTTACCGAGCAGCTGCTAACCATAGTTGCGGTTAATAAAACCAACCAAATTACTTTAGAATATTTCATGCCCGGTGTAAGGTATTTTAGGTGCAAAGGTAGTAAATCGGTTTAAAAGATTAATCATCGCCTTCCAATAGCCGGGGGCGCCGTTTTTTTGTTCGCTCAACAGATTGATCCAATTTCCATTGGTCAATTTTTTTTTCATTTCCAGAAAGCAGGATATCCGGTACTTTCCAGCCTCTGAAATCGCGTGGGCGCGTGTAAACCGGAGGAGAAACAAGGTTGTTTTGAAATGAATCGGTCAGTGCCGAAGATTCGTTTCCCAACACACCGGGAATCAGCCTGGTAACTGCATCCACCACAATGGCAGCGCCCAATTCGCCACCCGACAAAACATAGTCGCCCACCGAAATCTCTTTGGTGATAAAATGTTCGCGAATGCGTTCGTCAATGCCCTTATAATGGCCACATAAAATAATTATGTTTTCCAGCATCGAAACCTGATTGGCCATGGCCTGGTCAAACAACTCCCCATCAGGACTCATATAGATAATTTCATCGTAGTTGCGTTGCGATTTCAGGGTTTCGATAGCATTGGCTACGGGTTCAATCATCATTACCATTCCGGCACCACCGGAAAAGGCATAGTCGTCAACCCTGCGATGCTTTTTGTCGGGGCTGTAGTCTCTAAGTTGATGAAGGTGAATCTCCACAAGATGCTTGTCGGCGGCTCTTTTGACAATTGAATGCGAAAAAGGACCTTCAAACATTTCGGGAAACAGGGTGATAATATCAATTCTCATTTTACCCAAACGGTTTTGATGTTTGTAAATTCTTTGATGCCGTAGTTTGAAAGCTCGCGGCCATATCCTGATTGTTTGCTGCCTCCAAAGGGCAATCGCGGATCCGATTTTGTCATGCCGTTTATAAATACGGCGCCCGCTTCCAGTTTGGCAGCCAGCTTTTCGGCCAGCGGAATATTTTGTGTCCACAAACTGGCACCCAGTCCGTAAATGGTGTCGTTGGCAATGCGAATGGCATCTTCGGGGTCTTTGGCTTTTATTACCACCGAAACAGGGCCAAAGGTCTCTTCGTCGTACACCGGCATGCCCTTTTTTACATCGGTTATCAGCGTGGGTTTATAAAACCAGCTTTTGTCGTCCACTCTCGTTCCACCGGTTAAAATGGCAGCACCCATTTGTACCGACTTGTTAACCTGATTTTCAATATTTTCAAGCAGATCAGGTCTGGCCATAGGCCCCATATCGGTATTTTCATCCAGAGGGTTGCCAAGCACCATGTTTTCCAAAAGCGCCTTTTGTTCATCAATAAATTGGTCGAAAACAGGCTCTTCAACAATAAAACGTTTGGCGGCAATACATACCTGCCCGCTGTTTAACATGCGCGAACAAACCCCTGTTTTACACGATTCGTTAAATTGCGCATCGGACAAAACAATATAAGGATCGGAGCCGCCCAGCTCCATTACCGATTTTTTAAGGTGTTTGCCGGCAACTGACGCTACTGCCTGACCCGCACGCCGGCTACCGGTAAGGGTAACGCCCTGAACCTTGGGGTTGGCGATAACTAAATCGGAAAGTTCAACAGGAATAACAAGATTGGTAAAAACCGATTCGGGAAAACCAGCTTCCTTAAATAAATTCTCAATGGCATAAGCACAACCCTGCACATTGGGAGCATGCTTTAACAAAAAGGTGTTGCCTGCCATCATGGTGGGAACAGCAGCTCTGAGCACCTGCCAAAAGGGAAAATTCCATGGCATGATGCCGTAAACAGGGCCAATAGGGTCGAACCGGACATAGCTGCGGCTAACATCGGCCTCATAATATTCGGGTGTAAGCAGGTTGGTAGTGTTGTCGGCATAATAGTCGCAAAGCCAGGCACACTTTTCAATTTCTGCAACCGACTCACCAATAATTTTGCCCATCTCGTTGGTAATGAGGGTGCCTAATTCAACTTTGTTTTGCCTGAGTAATTCGCCCATCTTTTTGAAAAAGTGCCCACGCTGTTTATAACTCAGCCTTTTCCAGTTGTTAAATGCTTTGTAATTGTTGTCAATTAACAGTTGTAATTCCCGCTCCTCAATTTCCTCATAACGGGCAATTTCCTGTTGCGAATAGGGATTGATGCTAATCATTTTTTAAAAATTTGTACAAAGATAGGCAATCTATTGAGCAAATATGTTGTCAATATTTAATTACATTTACCAACTTTTGAATTTTTTATAAAAATTATCCATCATGAAGAATTCTCCTATTTTAGTTGTATTGGTGCTGTTTTTTACAGCCGGCTTGCAGGCTCAGTCGTGGAACAGAATGATTCCGAAAGAGATTAAAAAAGCTTATTTAAACGGAACACGTTCGGCAAACGGAGCACCCGGTGTTAATTATTGGCAAAACCATTCCGATTATAAAATTGATGCTACCCTTATCGCAGATAAAAGTAAACTAAAGGGACACGAAGAGGTAGTATATCATAACGAAAGCCCTGATACTTTAACTTTCCTCGTATTACGGATGTATCAAGATTTTTATAAAAAAGGAAACGCCCGAAGTTGGAAAATCGACCCTTCGGATGTTACCGGTGGTATTGATTACAAAAATTTGAAGGTTACCGGCAAGGATGGAAAGGATATTTTTAAAAGTGTTTCGCCAACGGCTACCAATCTGATAGTTAAGCTATCTGATGTATTACTTCCGGGAGATTCGCTCAACCTTGAAATGGATTGGTCGTTTCATATTCCGCAAAAAAGCTGGAACCGCATGGGTAATTACGGAAAAAACAACTTTATGATTGGGTACTGGTATCCGCAAATAGCTGTTTACGATGACATTGACGGCTGGGACAAAACCGACTTTAACGGCGTTACCGAATTTTACAACGATTTTAACAACTACGATGTTAACATTACCGTTCCTGCCGGGTTTATGGTTTGGGCAACAGGAGAGTTGCAAAATGGTGAAACGTTGTATAAAAAAAGGATTAAAAACAAAATTGATAAAGCTTATCAATCCGACGAAATTACCACCCTCTTTACTGCTGACGACTGTCGTAATAAAAAGGTACTGAAAAGCTATACCAGGAGTACCACCTGGCATTTCATTGCCCGTTATGTTACCGATTTTACCTTTGGCAGCAACAATGCTGTTAACTGGCAGGGAAGTTCCCTTGTGGTTGATACCATTACCGGCAGGCGTACTTTTGTGGACGCTGTTTACCCCGATTCAATGATTACCTTTCCAAAGGCAGCCGAATGGTGTCGCTGGAGTGTAAACTATATGTCGAAAGTATTGCCGGGCGTGCCTTATCCCTATCCTCATATGACGTCGTGGAGTAACGGAAGGCGGACGGGAGGCATGGAGTCGCCCATGATGGCCAACGATGGCGACCCTAAATCGGTTCCTTCGGCACAGGGGCTTTTCTTTCACGAAATTTCACACAGCTACTTTCCCTTTTACATGGGAACCAACGAAAGAAAATATGCCTGGATGGATGAAGGATGGGCGGCCTATTTTACCAATGGAATCATGAAAGCGATGGCACCGGATTACAACTACTTTCAACGCCTTTCATCTACCTTTGAACGCATGAGTGGCAGCGAAAAAGAGGTTGCTCCCATGACACTTTCTTATTTGATTTCCGATTGGCAAACCTATCGCTCGCAAGCCTACAACCGTTCGTCAATGGCCTATGCTTACTTGCGCGATTTGCTCGGAGACTCGCTGTTTGTCAAGGGGCTGCATACCTACATGAAACGCTGGCACGGCAGGCATCCAATGCCCTACGACTTTTTTGCTTCCATGGAAGCCGGTACAGGGCAGTCGCTGCAATGGTATTTTAAACCCTGGTTTTTTGATAAATATTATGCCGACCTGGGTATTAAAAAGGTAACGCTGAATAACAAAATTGTGGTGCAAAATTATGGCGGCTTGCCTTTGCCTGTTAAAATAACCTGCTATTATGTTGATGGCTCACACGATGACATTTATCGTACTGCAGTAGTTTGGAAACCGGGGGAAGATGCCATTATTGTGGAGGCTGACCCTGACAAAAAAATTGACCGTATTGTTTTGGGTGATGACAAAATACCGGATATCAACGAGGAAAACAACAGCTTAAAATTAGGTAAAACCAATGACAACTAAGTACAATTTACTTTTGTCAGTTTACTTATATGTTGCCGGTAAAGTACCCATAGCGTTAAAGCGGCAAATAAAATATTAATTAAAAAATTTACAATGAATTTAAAAAAATTACTCCTGATAGTTTTAACAGCTCTTGTATTTCAGGGGTTTGCACAGGTTGCTCCCGGAAAATACTATGTTCAGTTTACCGATAAAAATAATTCTCCTTATTCACTCGATCATCCCGAGGACTTCTTGTCGCAGCGCGCTATCAACAGACGTGCCAATCAGGGTATCAGCTACAACGAAACTGATTTGCCCGTAAACCCTCAATATTTAGCAGGGGTTGCAGCCACGGGTGCTGAAATATTAAATCCCACAAAATGGATGAATGGCGTTTTGGTACATACCAACGACCCTTCGGTAATTGATAGCATTAATGCTTTGCCTTATGTTTCGGTAGTGCGCTCGGTTTCCGGGAGGCTTTCAACGGTTGGGAAACCCTTTTTTGAAAATGAATCTACAGAGCCGGAAAACATGCCCGATGATATGGTGTTAAACCGTAATGCTGCTTCGTTTGATTATGGCTATGCCGAAGGACAAATCAATCTTATCAACGGTATTCCATTGCATGAAGCGGGATATCGGGGCGAAGGTATGGTGATTGCTGTTTTGGATGCCGGGTTCGACCGGGTAGATGTGGATTTGTTGTTTGACAGCCTTCGTAACGATGGGCGAATTTTAGGGACCAAAGACTTTGTTACGCCCGGTGGTGATGTTTATCATGCATTCTTCCATGGCCGTAATGTTCTGTCAACCATGGCTGCCAACATTCCGGGGCTTATGATTGGAACCGCACCCAAGGCATCCTATTGGCTGTTAAGGTCGGAGAATGCTGACCAGGAATACGTTTCGGAAGAGTATAATTGGGTTTCGGCCGCTGAGTTTGCCGACAGCGTGGGGGCAGATGTTATTAATAGTTCGCTGGGATATACTGTGTTTGATGACCCATCTCAGAATCATACCTATGCCGATATGGATGGAAACACAACCGTTATTACCAGAGGGGCAGATATGGCAGCCTCCAAAGGTATTTTGGTGGTAAACAGTGCAGGTAACAGCGGCAACAGCTCTTGGCATTATATTGGCGCACCGGCTGACGGGGACAGCGTTTTTTCTATTGGTGCGGTTGATACCAGCGGTATGTATGCGTTTTTTAGCTCAACCGGTCCCACTTACGATGGCAGAGTTAAACCCAATGTTGTTGCAACTGGCAGGGGTACAACCGTGTCGAATGGGAACAATGGGATAGAATACGGCAACGGAACCTCTTATTCTTCGCCCATCATTGCCGGAATGACTGCTTGCCTGTGGCAGGCCATGCCACAAATGACCAATATGGAAATTCAGCAGGCCATTATGCAAAGTGCTTCGCAATATACCCATCCCGACTCGCTGCTGGGCTATGGGATACCCAACTACCAAAGTGCCTGGTGGCTGTTAACCTCCATCGACAGCAACGAAGGCGGTGGCAGTAACCTTGCTGCTGTTTATCCCAATCCGTTTGTAAATTATGTTAACATCAGGCTACTGGGCCAAACCCGTAAAGCATCTGTTAAGGTAATAAACATGATGGGTAAGGTACTGTTGGAAATACCGGTTTCTACACCCTTGTATCGCATCGATTTTAGCAACTATGCCGACAATATGCCTGCCGGTTTTTATTTTGTTGAAGTTACCGATGGTAAACATGTTCAGGCTGTTAAGATGATAAAAAGATAGCTGTGGAATTTGGACAGCCGGAATAGCCAGGCTTAAAACGGGTTTTTGTTATGATGTTGTGTAGGCTCCATGTTTTGTGAAGCCTTATGCCTCGGGTCACCCCCTTTTGTTTCAGGGTACGTTTTGGATGTCCCTCGGTATATAACGTGTAACAACACCAAGGGTTTGACTTGGTTTTTGGAAGGTTTGTAATTACAGATAGTTTCACCCCGACACATAATCCTGCCTGCTTGCTGTAAAGGCACGCTCTTCCGCCCGCGATAACATGGGTTGGTGGTTTTGGGGTGGAAAAGCCGTTAGCACATCTAAATAACATTTAACCGCTTTCTTAATAACTACCACAACCAAAAATGTTTCTATCTTTGACCAATTGTCAATTATCAATCAAATGAGTGTAAAATCAATTATAGAAAATGCCTGGGAAAACCGGGAAATGCTTGGCCGGAAAGAGGTAATCAGTGCCATCGAATATGTTGTTGAAGAGCTTGACAAGGGCAGGTTGCGAACAGCAGAGCCTGTTGCCGGCCACTGGAAAGTAAACGACTGGGTAAAAAAAGCGGTAATTCTCTATTTTCCCATTCGTAAAATGGAAACTATGGAGGCGGGCATGTTTGAGTATCACGATAAAATTCCGCTTAAGCATTCCTATGCACAGCAGGGCGTACGGGTGGTACCTCATGCGTTGGCCCGATACGGTGCCTATTTGGCAAAAGGAGTGGTAATGATGCCTTCGTATGTAAATATTGGTGCTTATGTTGACAGCGGCACCATGGTGGATACCTGGGCCACAGTGGGGTCGTGTGCGCAGATTGGAAAAAATGTTCACCTGAGCGGCGGGGTTGGAATAGGAGGGGTGCTTGAACCGGTTCAGGCAGCGCCCGTTATTATTGAAGACGGCGCTTTTATCGGCTCCCGATCCATTGTTGTTGAAGGGGTGCGTATTGGCAAGGAGGCTGTGCTTGGTGCCAATGTTGTTATCACAAAATCAACCAAGATTATTGATGTAAGCGGCAGTGAACCGGTTACATTCAACGGGTTTGTACCCGATCGTTCGGTTGTAATACCCGGAAGCTACACAAAACATTTTCCCGCAGGCGATTATCAGGTTTCGTGTGCGTTGATAATTGGGAAGCGAAAAGCTTCAACCGATTTGAAAACCTCCTTAAACGATGCCCTTAGAGAATTTAATGTGGCAGTGTAATTTTTTTTTAAAGCGATACAACCTTATGTCAATATCTTTGGTCACTATTTTTTCATCCGATTTTAACAAGGTAATTTGAAGAGAATACTTATTATACAAACTGCTTCGCTGGGCGATGTAATTCTTGCCACTCCGCTTATTGAAAAGCTTCACAGGTTTTTTCCGAAAGCACGTATTGATTTTTTGCTCAAGTACGGATACGAGGATTTGCTTCGCGGGCATCCATACCTTAAGTTTGTGATGGTGTGGGATAAAACCGAAAAAAAATATCATCATCTTAAAGAGCTGATTCAAATTGTCAGGGAAAATAAATACGACTTGGTGGTTAATACCCAACGTTTTGCATCGTCAGGCCTGATAACAGCTTTGTCGGGTGCCAAACACAGAGTGGGTTTTAGAAAAAATCCGTTGTCGCTTTTTTTTACCAAAAGTGTAAAACATAAAATCGGAAAGGGTAAAAACAACCCGCACGAGATTGAACGAAATTTAAGTTTAATTCGGCATCTTACCGATGCAAGTGTAGTAAAGCCGGCGTTGTACCCGTCAAAACACGATTTTGCCAGAGTGTCGCAGTATAAAACCAAAAAATATATTACCGTTTCGCCGGCCTCGTTGTGGTTTACCAAACAGTATCCCACAAAAAAATGGATTGACTTTGTGGCATCGGTGGACGAAGGAACCACGGTCTATTTTTTGGGGTCGGCAAAGGATAAAAAGCTTTGTGATGATATTATTGTTCAGTCGGGGCACACCAATTGCTTAAACCTTGCGGGAAAACTGTCGTTTTTAGAGTCGGCTGCATTAATAAAAGATGCCCTGCTAAATTATACCAACGATTCGGCACCCATGCACCTTGCCTCGGCCATGAATGCCAGGGTGGCAGCCATTTACTGCTCAACTGTTCCCGAATTTGGCTTTGGGCCGCTTTCCGATATAAATTTTATTGTTCAAACTCATAAAAAATTAACTTGCCGGCCTTGTGGGCTTCACGGAAAAAAAGCATGCCCCGAAAAACATTTCGATTGTGCCAATACCATTGAAAATGACCGGCTTTTAGAAACATTACATCAGGTAGAAAAAATAACAGAATAAACAATGAATAATCTTCAACAGGAAATTGAAAACTCGGTTGCAGCCCTAAAAGCGGGTAAAGTAATTTTGTATCCAACCGATACCATTTGGGGAATTGGCGCCGATGCTACCAACAGCAAGGCTGTGCAGCGGATTTATAAAATTAAAAAGCGTGACACCGAAAAAAGCATGATTATTTTACTCGACAGTAAGGAAAAAATTAAGGATTATGTGGTTGAGGTGCCCGAAATTGCCTATGAGTTAATTGACAAAACCAGAGTTCCCCTTACCATTGTCTATCCAAAAGCGAAAAATCTGGCAAAAAATCTTGTGGCAAAAAATGGCTCCATAGCCATCAGAGTTGTGAACGGTGAGTACTGTTCGGCAGTGGTCAGGCAATTTGGAAAGCCCATTGTATCAACATCTGCAAACCTTTCCGGCGAGGCGTCGCCGGTAACTTTTGGTAATATATCTAAAGAGTTAATTAACAAAGTTGATTATGTGGTTGATTTGTTCCATTCCCGCATAAAAACCTTAAAGCCCTCCACCGTTATTAAAATGGGTGAAGATGGCATGTTTGAAATATTGAGACCCTGATCCGGTTAAATATGAAAAAACAATTTGCTAATTAAAGTAAGAATATTAGAAATAAGATACATGCTAACTAATACTAAAGAGACCGGTTATTTAATTTCTATAGAGTTGTGCGTCAGCTAAAAAAATCGTAACATAAAAATATTGTTTCCTAACAAAGAAACTCTTATCTTTGCAGAAAAAATTAATGAAGAAAAAATTTGAAGTTGATTTTCTTGGAGAAGCAATTGACTTTATGGAGTCACTTGACGAAAAGACCAGAGAAAAGATTTATTACAATATGAGAAAATCACAACTGGTTAACGATTCGGAATTGTTTAAAAAACTTAATCAACTAATATGGGAATTCAGGACGAAATACAATAAAAAAATTTATCGACTTTTATCATTTTGGGACAAAACAGACAAAGAAGAAACATTAGTTATAGCAACACATGGATTTTTGAAAAAAACGAATAAAACGCCTAAAATTGAAATTAAAAAAGCCGAAGAAATAAGAAAAGAATATTTTAAACAAAAAATGAGAAAAAATGGAAAATAATAGATTAAAGAAAAAAAGCCTCGACGAAATGATCAATATGCATATTGGCAAAAGAGGAACTGAAAAAAGAGAGGCATTTGAAGAAGAATTGCGTTTAGATATTTTGGGACAAACTATAAAACAAATTAGAAAAGAAAAACATTTGACCCAGGCTCAACTTGGAGAATTAATTGGAGTAAAAAAAGCCCAGATTTCAAAAATTGAGAACAATTTGACTGACGCAAGATTTGAAACTATTTTAAAAGTATTCAGAGCATTAAATGCAAAAATAAATTTCAAAGTTGAATTTCTAAATCAGAATGTAACATTGGGATAGAAAAAAGCCGAACGCACAACACAGCTTAATGATATGGAAACACTAAAATTTTTAAAGGTTGTCAAAGAATCAGGGGTTAGAAATCATGATTGGTGGGATGATTTATCAGAACAACAAAATCAGGGAATTCAAAGAGGTCTTAAAGATATTGATGAAGGAAGAATAGTTTCATACGAAGAAGTAAAGAGAAAGTATGGACTATAAAATCTTTTGGACCGAAGAGGCGATTCAAAATTTAGAAGAGATAACTGATTATTTAGCAGCAAAATGGTCTCAGTGAGAAGTTGATAACTTTAAAGAAAAGCTGTCAAGGCAAATTGCTTTCATCAAAAAAAATCCTTGATTGTTTCCTGTATCAACATTTCAACCAAGACTTAGAAAAGCTGTTTTAAGCAAGCAGACTTCTATTTTTTATGAAATAATTGATGATGTAATTTATTTGGTATATGTAAATTACAAGAATACAAAAAGACTTAAATAAAGCACAACCCCACAATAATGAGTAACTACGTAAAAAAAAGTTTGATTTGTTTTTTTGCTCTGTTAATAATTGCTCCCGTTGCGTTGTTTGCGCAAAAGGTAACCATTAGCGGACAAGCACAAGGCCGGGTTTTTGAGCAGGTTCGGGTAAAAGTGTATGCCGATCAGTTTTCGCACCTGAAAAAAACCATCGCTCAAACATTAACCGATGAAACGGGTAACTTTTCGCTCTCATTCAATTACAACAAAACAAACTATGCCTGGCTGTCGGTTGAACTGTTGGATGGTGAGTTTTATCTTAAACCGGGAGCCTCCTACCGGTTTGATGTTTTTCCGGATACGGCAAAAAAAGGGTCGGTTTACGATCAACTTCCTTTACAATTTAATATGGTTGCCAATGATAGCGGCTTAAACGACAACCTTCAGCAATTTAATGTGTTGTATAACACTTTTGTGGTCAATCATTTTGATGAAATATACCGAAATCGTGATTTGGCAGTTATTTTTCAGCTACGAAAAAAGGTTGAAGAGCAGTTTGCCGGCATTGATAATCCGTATTTTAATACCTATGTAAAGTATTCGATGGCACAACTGGAATGGGTGAGTAAAAAGAAAAGTACAAAAACCATTGTAAAACAATACTTTGTAAACAAACCTGTTTATTATAACAATATTCAATATACCGATTTTTTCCACGATGTTTTTAAGGAGTATGTGGTGCGGCAGTTTTACGGGCGCTATTTCAATCAGTTGGTTGAGGCTGTTCACGGTGGTTCGCTGTCCGGCTTTAAAGCTGTATTTTTAAAGGATAGTTTGCTTGCCGGCGATAATAAACTGATGGAATTGGTTATGATGCAAACCGCTGCCGGTTATTACGGTAATCCCGATTTTTCAAAGGAGGGAGTTGTAAAAATTTTGCAACAAATTAAAAAACAAAGCAATAACCCCTTGAATAGTAAAATTGCCGGCAATTACATTCTTCGTTTAACGCGTCTTTCATCCGGCACACCGGCACCCGACTTTCAATTACCTGTTTCCAGCGGTAAAATGCTTTCACCCAAGGATTTTAAGGGGCAGGTGGTTATTTTCGATTTTATGAAAGCCGATTGTCATGTGTGTCTTGCTCATCTTGATTTTTTAAAAGATTTAGCTTCGCGGATGGGCAGCAAACTTAAAATTGTGATGCTTGTTTATGGCAGCCATCCCGAAAAAATTACGCTGTTATTGAAAAAGCAAAACCTCGACTGGCCCGTTTTATACGTGGGCAAGCGTATTGATGTATTAGATGCCTACGAGGTTAAAATATTTCCCACCTACATCATTTTAAATCCCGATGCTACCATTGCCATTGCACCCGCTTCCATGGCCGATGAAAATCTGGAAAATGAGGTGAATCATGTTTTAAGGATGAATCAACGGAAAAAGTAAACTCCCACGCTCAGCTATGCCCTTTTTACTAACAAAAGCTCTTTTAGATTGCAAGTCTGAAGGAAGATAATAGTCTTAGAACTAATTTATTAAAGCACCGGATTTCCCGCCAGAATGACGAAGTCGGGCAGGCGATTCCTGACGAGCTTGGAGAAGAGCCTGAAGTATGCTAATTTTTATTTTATTAACAAATATTATGTTAACGTTTACCCGGTTTCTCTAAAACTTATCCTGTTTATTCTATTTTTGTGCTGCCAATCCCATTAAAAAAAATCAGATTACATTTTATGACAAAAGCACACAGTTTCCACATCCCCGTTATGGGCATAGGATACACCATAGATTCCCCTTTGAAAGTTTCACAATTTGGTATTGATTCGGTAATTTCACTTGTTGACGATACCCTGATGGAGAAAATCCGCAAGATGTACAGCGAAAAGTTTAAAATACCTTATCAGGAGATTTCCGAAAAAATTGATGATTTCAGAGCGAGGCGAATAACCTCTTATTTAAACATGATGCAGCAGCTTGCCGATAAAAAATTTCGGGAATTTAAAGCATCCTCCATTGAAAAGGCCGATGGTATTAAAGCCTATTTTAACATGCTTCCCGATACCGCAGAGCTTAAAAAAGAATTCCTTCGGCTGAAAAATAAACACATCGATTTTTCGGAGTTGAAGCAGTGGTTTAGCGAAAACATTCCCATGGGCAGCATCGATGTTAACATAATGACCAAGCTTGATAAGGATGTTTACAGGAAAGGCGAGAAGCTTGATATACAGTATAACCAGGCACATGCTGCTTTGCGCGGATTTGCCAACAGTAAGCTTGAATCATCCATCATCTTGTCGGCGGGCATGAACCCCAGGCTGTATAATTATATGGAGCAATTTGATGATTTTTACCCCGATGAAACCGGAACCATAAAAAAGAAAATTGTAATTAAGGTGAGCGATTACCGTTCGGCATTGATACAAGGAAAATACTTTGCTAAAAAAGGAATATGGGTTTCGGAATACCGCATTGAATCGGGCTTAAATTGCGGAGGCCATGCTTTTGCAACCGATGGCTTTTTAATGGGGCCGGTGTTGGAAGAGTTTGTCAACAACCGGCAAACACTGATGGATTCTGTTTTAGAGGTGCTTAGACCTGCATTAAAAAGCAAGGGTAAGGTTGTTCCTGTTGAAGTGCTTCCCATGAAAATTACTGCTCAGGGCGGTGTAGGTACTGCCGAAGAACATAAGTTTTTGCTTGAAAAATACAACCTCGATTCGGTAGGGTGGGGCTCTCCCTTTTTATTGGTTCCCGAAGCTACCACTGTTGACGATAAAACATTAAAACAACTGTCGGATGCTGAGGAAGATGACCTCTATTTAAGTGATATTTCACCCTTGGGCGTTATGTTTAACAGTTTGCGTGGCAACACCAAAGATGAAGAAAAAGAGGACAGAATTTCGGCTGGAAAACCGGGAAGTCCCTGCCAGCTAAGATATTTGACTTTTAATAAAGAGTTTGGCGAAAAAGGCTTGTGTACAGCTTCGGCATCCTATCAGCATCTTAAAATTAAAGAATTGGATAAGTTGCAGTTACAACCTGAAGAGTACCGTAAACAATATCGAAAAATTACAGAAAAATCATGTGTTTGTGTGGGCCTCGGTACTTCAACCCTGATGTCGCATAACATTGATGTAAGTAACCTTGGAACAGGTGTTTCGGTGTGTCCGGGGCCAAACATGGCCTATTTTTCCGGCAGACATTCATTACAAGAGATGGTTGGCCACATTTACGGAAAAACGGATATTGTATTGCGAACTGATCGTCCCAACATGTTTATCAAAGAGCTGAGGATGTATATGGACTACCTGAAAGATAAAATTGATGAACAGGGCGAAGCAATGAACAAGGCGCAGGAGAAATATTTTGCCCGTTTTTCATCCAACCTTACCGAAGGCATCAGTTATTACAAAGATTTGTTTGAGAGCCTTAAAGACGAATTTGACGGAGTAAAAGAGCATGTTTTGCAGGAGCTTAATAATTCCGCCATCGTTCTTAACGACCTGAAAACGGCCATCAAAGGCAAGAAGCAGCTTGTGGCAGTAAAACAGGACTGATACTGCTATTTTCCGGCCAGGTTATCTTTTAATAAACTTCCTTAACAAAACACCGGTTGCTGTTTTTGCTTTTATCAGATAGATGCCGCTTTGAAGAGAAGCAATGTTTATGGAAACTTTGTTGCCGCTTAACGGAGCTGTTTTTAACACTTCCTTACCCATTAAATCATAAACTATAATACTTGTCAGTTTATTCTCAGCATCAACGGTAATGGTGCTTGTGGTGGGGTTTGGGTAGAGGGTTATTCCGGTATTGGTATTGTTTTCATTCAGGCTTTCGAATTCAAGATAAACGTAATCATAAGGTGGCATAAACTTACTTCTGGCAAATGCAGAAATACAAGTGTCTCCATCATAGGCCCAAACAGCATTTACTTTATAGTAATACCCAAGTTGGACAGAGATATTATAATCATAGTAATAAAAGTTAGTTTGTCCGATTATATAATCAACCGTGTCAAGCGGTTGGTAATTTTCATTATCCAAGGATTTGTAAACTACAAACATGTTTAGTGTAGGATTGTCTGGTACAGTATGCTTAACATACATTTCTATGTTCCAATTATAATTCAGGCTTGAAGAGTAATCGGTGAGATTAGCCCATGGATCATCGTTAATCTTGATTTTATTTCCATATCCATTAATGGCAGGGCCGGCATCATAACCGGCAACAAAAGTACCTGAGACGAAACCTAAAATATCGTAGCCAACCCAATATTCTTTTGATGCATCAAGAATAATGATTTTATTAATAGTGTGCGTACTCCATGTTCCTGCAACCGGATTTGTTACAGTATCGGAGTAAATAACGTTTTCGGCGTTTGCCCCGGTCCAAATATGAAGAACCATGGTGTCAAATGAAGTGTCGGTTATAAAATATTTTATCTTCGAAATGGTATCGCCATTTTTTTCTTCTAAAGAATAGGCATTCCATCTTACTGCTACCGAAAAATGCGTTCCTGTACCAAATGCTGAATAATTTTCTCCTGAATCCCAATGCTCCCATGGCTCAAAAGGTTGTAAACTATAGGGAGCTTGCCAAACGGGTTCCATATATGGAGGGTATTCCCAACCAAGCTCGCCATCCAGGTTAGTTGGCGGATCACATCCTCTGGACACTTTAATATTATCAATATGCCAATCCAAAATGTTGGAAGAGGCAACACCCGAAGCTTCAAAAACAACTTTAAAATCGTTGCCGGCAGTGGCATCGGTGATAACGTATGTATAGCTTGCCCAGTCGAAACTGCCGTTGTTGGCAATAGAGTCGATGGTGTGGTAATTGGTGCCGTCAAATATTTTTATAAAAAAGAACTCGGTGCCGTTGGCAGCAAGGTCGGAAAGTTTTAAATCGAACCTGAGGGTATCTCTTCCCACAGCACTGCCGTCAAGCCAGTTGCTGGTCAAAGTAGAGGAATAGTTGGTTTGGTTGGAGGAACCCTGAAACTTAGCCGAAGCGCCATCGTTGCCATTGTAAACATCAATAGCCCAGGCATCATCCGAAGTTTCCCACAGGTTGTGTGTAAAATTGTGATACTCCCAGTCTTCAATAAAGGGCAAATCAAAAACATAATCGGCTCTGCTGTTTTGGTTGATGTTGCTAACAACGGCTGCTTTGCTTTGTACTTGTGCGTTCAGTTGTAGGCTTAGAGTAAAAAAGAAAGCCAACACCAAGGATGAAAAAAAATGGTAATAGTTCTTCATAGCGGTAGGGTTTAAAAGGTTCGCTTACAAAGTTATAAAAAAATGATTTCAATTCCAAAGTTTGCTTCATCTCCCCTCCTCCGGGGTTCAGCCCGGAGCTATGAAAACGGATTAAGCTCTGAACAACAATAGCAGTCATATTATAAAGGCATTATGTCCTCCGTGTTTAAAATCCTGACGGGCTTGGAGTTCGGGAGAGCTGAGTTATTGGATTGTCCTTTTTGTTGTCACACTGAGCGAAGTCGAAGTGTGACAGTCCCGGCATTGCTCAGTGTTACAGGGGACAAGGAGGTACAATGTACGCGGATAATACCGGGTGATTATTCGTGGCGTCAGCGTTGATAATTCGTATCGAGATATGTAAGTAGTAGTGGATTAATCTGCACTTTAAAATTAATTTCTATTTCTCTTTCGGTTTAAGTAACTTTGCGCGCTGATATTTTACCCGGGTAAAATGTTGGTACAATTATTGACAAAGTGAATTCTTTTAATTATAAATTACCATGTTAAAGTTTTTCAAAAAAGTGATGGGCGATAAATCTACGAGAGACATGAAGGCTCTGAATCCCATCGTACAAAAAATACACAAAGCTTACGATACCATAAAGGATTTAAGCAACGATGAACTTCGCAATAAAACTGCGGAGTTTAAACAACGTATTGCCGATTACATCTCGCAGGAAGAAGACGAAATAGCCTCTCTTAAGCAAAACATCGAAACTAACCTTGACCTTGAAGCCGATGAAAAAGAGAAGATGTACAATCAAATTGATAAGCTTCAAAAACAGATCGATACTAAAATAGAAGAGGTTTTAAACCAGATACTTCCGGAAGCTTTTGCCGTGATGAAAGAGACTGCCAAGCGCTTTAAGGAAAACGAAGAGGTGATTGTTACCGCCAACGATTTTGATGGCGAACTTGCTGCCAAAATGGACAATGTGTATATTAAAGACGGCAAAGCACACTATAAAAATCAATGGTTGGCCGGGGGTAATATGATTACCTGGGACATGGTTCATTACGATGTGCAGCTGATAGGCGGGATTGTGCTGCATCAGGGAAAAATTGCCGAGATGGCTACCGGTGAAGGTAAAACGCTGGTGGCTACCCTGCCCGTTTACCTGAATGCCCTGCCCGGAAAGGGAGTCCATCTTGTTACGGTGAACGACTACCTCGCCAAACGAGATGCCGAATGGATGGGGATGCTTTATATGTTCCACGGCTTGAAAACCGACTGCATCGACAAACATCAACCCAACACCGAAGCGCGCCGCAATGCCTATTTGGCAGATATTACCTACGGTACCAACAATGAATTTGGTTTTGACTATCTGCGCGACAATATGACATCCAACCCCGACGAAATGGTTCAGCGGATTCATAATTACAGTATTGTGGATGAGGTTGACTCGGTATTAATTGACGATGCACGTACACCATTAATCATATCAGGGCCAACGCCCAAGGGTGATACACAGGAGTTTGATAACCTGAAAGCCGACGTTCAGAAACTGTATAATGCCCAAAAAAGTCTTGTAACCGGTATCATTGCCGAAGCAAAACGACTTTTGCAGGACAGATCCAACTCCGACAATGTGAAAAAAGCGGGAGAGTTGTTGCTGCGTGCACATCATGGCCTGCCCAAAAACAAAGCGCTTATAAAATTACTTTCCGAAGAGGGTAACAAAGCCCTGATGCAAAAAACCGAAAGCTTTTACCTGCAGGAACAGGCTAAAAACATGCACATCATCAACGATGAATTGTATTTTGTAATTGAAGAGCAACATAACTCGGTGGATATCACCGAAAAGGGAATCGACCTGCTTTCGGAATCATACAACGAAGAAAATTTCTTCATCCTGCCAAATATTGCCGAAGAGATAAACGCTCTTGAAGCACAGAACCTTGAAGAAAAAGAAAAACTTGAAAAGAAGAGTGAACTTATAAAAGACTATTCCTTAAAGTCGGAGCGCGTACACACAGTTATACAGCTTTTAAAAGCCTATACACTTTTTGAAAAAGATGTGGAATACGTTATTATGGACAACAAAATTAAAATAGTTGACGAGCAGACCGGCCGTGTGATGGAAGGACGCCGGTACTCCGACGGACTGCATCAGGCCATTGAGGCCAAAGAAAACGTAAAGGTTGAAGCTGCCACACAAACCTACGCCACCATTACGTTACAGAACTATTTCAGAATGTATAAAAAACTTTCCGGTATGACCGGTACTGCCATTACCGAAGCGGGTGAGTTGTGGGACATTTACAAACTCGATGTGGTTGAGATTCCGACCAACAAGCCCATTTTGCGCGACGACCGCGAAGACCTGATTTACAAAACCAAGCGCGAAAAGTACAACGCCGTTATCGATGAAATTGAAAAGCTGGTAAACGCCGGAAGGCCTGTACTGGTGGGTACTACCTCTGTTGAAATTTCGGAACTGCTTAGCCGTATGTTGAATCGTAAGCATATAAAGCACAATGTACTGAATGCAAAACTGCACCAGCGTGAAGCCCAAATTGTTAAAGAAGCCGGTGAAGCCGGTACGGTTACCATTGCCACCAACATGGCTGGTCGTGGTACCGACATTAAGCTGGGCGAAGGCGTTAAAGAGGCAGGGGGGTTGGCCATTGTGGGTACCGAGCGTCATGAGTCGAGGCGTGTTGACCGCCAGCTGCGTGGCCGTGCCGGACGTCAGGGTGACCCCGGAAGCTCGCAGTTTTATGTTTCGCTCGAAGACGACCTGATGCGTATGTTCGGCTCAGGCCGAATTGCAGGGTTGATGGATAAACTGGGGTTAAAAGAGGGTGAAGTGATTCAGCACAGCATGATTACCAAATCCATCGAACGTGCTCAACGTAAGGTTGAAGAAAACAACTTCGGGATTCGTAAAAAATTGTTGGAATATGACGATGTAATGAACTCTCAGCGTGAAGTAATTTACAAAAAACGTCGTCATGCCCTGTTTGGCGAACGCCTTGCCGTGGATATTGCAAACATGATTTACGACCATTGCGAGCAGGTAGTGCTTGAGTCGTATGAAAATAGTGATTTCGAAAACTTTAAACTGGAACTGTATCGCTCGCTCGCCACCGATTCGCCGGTGGACGAAAAAGAATTTCTGCAAACATCGCCCGAAAAATTAACCGAACAACTCTATCAAAAAGTATATAAAGAGTACAACGAAAAGCGTGAGCGTTTGATGAAAAATACACTTCCTGTGGTAAAGGATGTGTACGAAAATCAAAAACAGTACGAAAACATCGCCATCCCGTTTACCGATGGAAACAAAGAGATGCAGGTTATTGCCAACCTGAAAAAATCGGTGGAGTCGGAGGGAAGAGAAATTCCGCTTGCCTTTGAAAAAAGTATTGTACTTGCCACCATCGACGATGCCTGGAAAGAGCATCTGCGTGAACTGGATGACCTGAAACAATCGGTTCAAAATGCATCGTACGAACAAAAAGATCCGCTGTTGATTTACAAGTTTGAATCGTTTGAGCTGTTTAAAAAAATGATTCAAAAGATTAATAAAGATGTGATATCATTTTTAATTAAAGCCGATATATTTATTCAAAATCAGGGTGTTTTACAGGAAGCTAAGATACCACGAGGCCTTGATCGCTCGCAAATGAAAGAGGAGCGTGGCGACATGCTTTCGCAGGCACACAGCAACACGCAGGATGCTGAACAGGCTAAACCACAACCCGTTAAAGTTGAAAAAAAGGTTGGCCGCAACGACCCCTGCCCGTGTGGTAGCGGAAAAAAATATAAAAACTGTCACGGAAAAAATGTTTAACTTTATCCAAATTTTTTTGGTATGAAACATTTTGTGAAAACAGTGTCTGTTATTTTATTGGCAATTGTTGCTTTAACGGCTTCAAACTGCAATAAAACCCCCAATCCGCCACCGGATAATATATTTTCGTATCGCAATCCCATCACCAATCCGCCCGACGAGTTTAAAATCTCCTTCGACATATCGCAAATAGGCGATAAAATTGCTACGGTTAAATTTGCTGATAGCACCGTATGGACCATTACAAATCAGGGTGATTCACGGGTTTCGTTTTATATTCAAAATCCCGAAGGAGAAAAACAGGGTATAAACAGCTCGGTAACTTACGGACTAAGGGGCGGTGTATGGTATCAGTTTATTGCCAACAATAACAACCATACCGAGTTGCGCGATTTCTTTTGTAAGCTGACAAAGCAACAAGATTCGTACGACAGTTTTGAACCTAAGTTTTAATTTTGTACCAATTCCTCATAAAAAATCAAAAAGCCTATGAGAAAATATTTTACACTATTACTTGTTATTCAATTGTTAGTTTCGCTAAACAGTTTTGCCCAAAAAACAACACCAAATGTAAAAAAAACCAAACGGCCTAAAGTAGGATTGGTGTTGAGCGGCGGCGGTGCCAAAGGGTTTGCCTATATCGGACTTTTTAAGGTTTTAAAGGAGGTTGGCCTGCATATCGATTATGTGGCCGGTACCAGCATAGGTAGTATTATGGCCGGTTTTTATGCCGCCGGTTACGATCCCGATTCTCTTCCCGGTATAGTAAGTTCACAGGATTGGGATGCTGTAATGAAGGATGGCATCGATAGAAAATATATTTCTTATGTTGACAAAGAGCTTGGGAACAAGCTTATTATAACCCTTCCTATTAATAATGACGGGAAAGGCGTTTCGTTGATGTCGTCATTATCTGAAGGCCAAAACGTTGACTTGTTGTTAAACCGTTTTTTTGGTTCGCAGTACAAAATAAGGGACTTTAGTAAATTACCGATTCCTTTCTTTTGCGTTGCAACCGACCTGTTTACAGGTGACGCTGTGGTACTGGATACAGGAAATATGGTTCAGGCTATCCGGGCTAGCATGTCTATTCCCGGCTATTTTAATCCGGTTCATATTGGGAATAAGTATCTGATAGATGGGGGGGTTGTTAATAATTACCCGGTGCTGGACATTAAAAAAAGAGGAGTGAGTTATGTAGTGGGAGGCGACGTTCAGCAAGGCCTGGAACACGATATCAATAAGCTTAATACCGTTACCAGTATTATTATGCAGGTTACAGGATACCATGCTTTAAAAGCCAGTGAAGAAGGTTTGGCAAACACTGACCTTTACATACATTTTGATATGGGATCGTACGACATGATGAGCTTTAACGACTATGATTCTATCATGGCCATTGGTGAACGCACAGCCAGAGCGCATTATGATGAATTAAAAGCATTGGCAGATTCCTTAAATGCCATAGAGTATGTTCCAGGTAATAAGTTTGACGGACACCCTTTGGACTCCATTTATGTTAATAGTGTTGTTATTACGGGAAACAAAAAAGTGCCGCTAAAGTATTTTCATAATATGTTAAAAAAAATCAAAAAGAATAAGGTTTCAATATCTGATATAGAGGATGTTGTGAACCATATGTATGGTTCGGGATTTTTTAAACATGTTAATTATAAATTGAATGATGCCGGTGATGATAAAGTGGATGTTATACTCAGCGTTGATGAAACAGGAGCCGGAGAGCTTGCTGCGGGAGTCCATTACGACTCTGATTATCAGGGAGCACTTCTGGTAAATGCAATGTTTCGAAATCTGTTAATACATGGTTCAAAGCTGTTTGTTAATTTGCAGCTTGGAAACAGTATGCGCTTGCGTTCAATGTTCGTTATGGATCGGGGTTCCAAACCCGGCTTTGGCCTGGCATCTGATTTTTACCAGTTTAAGTTTGGTTACTATTATGATTACCGTAACTTGAATGAATTAACTTCGAAAAGAATCAATGAATTTACTTTTACCAATTATAAATTTACTGCCTTTGCTAATACAACTTTTTTAAATCAGTTTAATTTGCGTGCCGGGGCAGACCTTGAGTTCTTTTCATTGGGTCAGAATATTGATGATATAATTATAGATACGGTTACGGGTTTTAACACTTATATGTCCCTTTTTGGAGAGTTTAGTTTTGATACAAGAGATAAAGCAGTATATTCCACCAGAGGTTCGGTTTTTAAAGCACGACTTGAATATGTGTCTGCCTTGTCTAATAATTGGTCGAAAGATATTTTTGCAAAATCTGCAATACTTTTTGTTAATTACCAGGGGAATATTAGTTTAGATCGTAATAAAAGGTTTGTTTTACAACCGGGTGTATTTGCAGGTGCTGTTTTGTATGGTAAAGAACCTCCGTTTCAGCATAAATTTGGAATGGGAGGTGTTAATAATTTTCAGTTTCAGGATAATATTGTTCCCTTTGTGGGTACCGAGTTTATTCAACTTTGGGGTTCTTATGCAGGAAAGGCGAGGTTAAGACTACAATACAATGTTTATAAAAAACTCTATGTAATTTTAAGAGATGATTTTGGTTTTATGGTAGATTACCCGGAGGATATTTTTGATGCTAACAATTTTATTAACGGCTATGGATTAACGTTGGCCTATAATAGTTTTATTGGCCCCATTGAGGTTACCGGCATGCGTTCCAATATTGCCGGCCCGTCGTTGTTTTTTTCTGTAGGTTTTTGGTTTTAACAGCAAATAAAGTTTAACAATGAAATATAAACGTATTTTACTAAAACTCAGTGGCGAAGCCCTGATGGGCGGCAAAAGCTACGGCATCGATCCTGAAACCTTATCGGTTTATTGTGAACAAATAAAACAGGTGGTCGAAAGCAAAGTTCAGGTAGCCATTGTTATTGGTGGCGGCAACATTTTCAGAGGGTTGCAAGGTGCTGCCGAAGGATTCGACAGGGTGCAGGGCGACTACATGGGCATGCTTGCAACGGTAATAAATTCAATGGCCTTGCAGGCCGAGCTGGAAAAACAGGGGGTTGCAACCAAACTGTTATCGGGCTTAAATATCGACCCCATCGCCGAAAGCACCAGTGGCCGAAAGGCGGTGGACAACCTTAACGAAGGTAAAGTGGTTATCATTTCGGGCGGTACCGGAAACCCGTTTTTTACAACCGACTCGGCCTCCGCATTGCGGGCTGTTGAAATTCATGCCGACGTGCTGCTAAAAGGAACGCGCGTTGACGGAGTTTATACTGCCGATCCGGAAAAAGACCCCACAGCGGTTAAATTCGACAGACTTACCTTTGATGAAGCTTACAGTAAGCAGCTTAAAATTATGGACATGACAGCCTTTACGCTTTGCCGCGAAAACAATATGCCCATTCTTGTTTTTGATATGAATACCAAAGGAAACCTGTTTAAGGTGGTTAGTGGCGAAAATATTGGCACCGTGGTTTCCAATTAAATTTCAGGCTTTGCAGCTTAAAAAAAAGATAACTGCCGAAAGGTTGCCCATCATTATTATTATGATTCTGGCAGCCTTTTTGCGCTTCTGGAATTTTGGGGCCATCCCCTTTATGCACGATGAGTTCAGTGCCATCTTTCGAACCTTTTATCATTCGGTTTACGACGTTGTTGAAATTGGTGTTAAACAAAACGACAGCCATCCTGCCGGCGTACAGCTTTTTATCTATTTCTGGATAAAACTTTTTGGCTTGCACGAGCCTCTTTTGAAATTTTCGTTTGCCCTGCTGGGATGGGGTTCGGTATTTGTCGCCTGGCTGATTGCCCGTAGGTGGTTCAATAACAATACAGCACTTTTTACTGCTGCTTTTATGGCTGTTACACAGTACCATATCTTTTACAGTCAGCTGGCACGGCCATACGCCCCGGGACTTTTTTTCACCCTTGTAACGGCCTGGTATTGGACAAAAGTGGTTTTTGATGAAAACACCAAACTCCGCCACTGGGTACTTTTTGTATTGTTTACTGCCATTAATAGTTATATACATGCTTTTACACTGTTTTTCAACGTGCTAATGGCTGCTACCGGACTCTTTTTTGTAAGGGGCGTAAAACTGAAGTATTACCTGTTGGCAGGCCTGGCTATTTTGGTGCTTTACCTTCCGGGAATTCCGGTATTTATTGCCCAACTGGGTCGGGGCGACATTGGGGGGTGGCTTGCCAAACCAAAAACCGGTTTTTTGTTTGACTTTTTCAGGTATGTTTTTCACTTTTCAAGATGGTTCTTTTTAACGGTTATCACCATTGTAATTTACCTTTCCATAAAATATTTTAACAAAAAACCGGCTATTAACAAATTCAGGTTGATAGGGCTGGGCTGGTTTGTAGTTACCTTTGCCGTTGCTTTTGCCTATTCTGTTTTTCGTAGCCCCATCATTCAATATTCAACACTGTTGTTTGTGTTTCCCTTTCTGTTGATGGTGTTCTTTTCTTTTTTCGATAACCTTCCCAAATGGACGCGTAACCTGAGTATAACCCTGATTGTTTTTGCAGGCGTGTTTACATTGGTTTTTGAACGAATGCATTATACTGAGATGTATAAGCAGGGTTTTGACCAGATTCCGCTGTATGTTATACAGGATGTTAACAAATATTCTGCTGATGAGGTAGCTGTGGTTTTGCAGGCTCCCGATACCAGAATGTTTGACTATTATTTTGAAAAATATGGGCAAAAGCCACCTTTTTTTAAACTTGAAAATAAAAATAACCTTACCGAAGTTAATAGCTATCTGCGAAAGCAAAAGGCCGATATCGTTTTATTTGGCTGTGCCGATTATGCTCCTTTGGAATATCTCGAAGCCCTGCAATCAGCCTATCCCTATGTACTCAAACGCCGGGCATGGTTTAATTCGGAATACCGGGTGTTGAGTAAAAGGAGACTTTCTTCCTGCTACAAGTATCAAAAAGAGGTGATAGTGCTTGATTCGGCAGGGAGGTTTAAAATACCTGAAAAAAATAAATATGGAGTTGCCATCAGGCTAACAGATAGTTTATTAAGGTTAAAACCCAACGATGTTATTTATGCAAAAGTTACTATTGATAGTATGCAGTCTGCCCCCGATGCTCTTTTGGTTTTCGATTGGCGCGACAGCAAAGGAAAGGCTGTTTTCTGGAAAGCGTCAAAATTTAAAAACTTTTTCAATACAGGCTCATCCTTTACCGTTGCTACAAGTATCAGAGTAAGGGACTTGCCTGATATTCCCAAATCCGGACAACTAAAAGTTTATATTTGGAAAAGAGATGCTTCGGTGATTAATGTTGATAATATGGAAGTGGTAAAAACACACATCTATCCGGTTGAAATGGGCTTGTACGAACCGCTGTAACAACTTGTAAACAATTGTATTATTTTTCTTATTTTTACAGATTCAAAATTAGTTAAAAACAAAAAAACAGAAATATGCAAAGTAAAACAGGTTTCTTTTCCAATGTAAAAGGTGATTTTCTCGGAGGGATTACAGCCGGTATTGTTGCACTGCCCCTTGCTTTGGCCTTTGGCGAACAAACCGAGCTGGGTGCCGTGGCAGGTTTATATGGCGCCATTGCACTGGGTATTGTAGCGGCTCTGTTTGGTGGAACCAAAACCCAAATTAGCGGCCCCACAGCACCCATGACTGTTGTTGCAGCAGTTTTAATTATGGAAGCCATCAAAGAGCTTGGAGGTCTACAGCAGGCTATGCCGGTTATTGTTGCATCCTTTGTGCTTACCGGAATTATTCAGGCTGCCCTCGGACTTTTAAAGCTTGGTAAGTTTATTAAGTACATTCCATATCCTGTTGTATCGGGCTTTATGAGCGGCATTGGCATAATTATTATCGTAACGCAAATTTTCCCGTTTTTTGGAGCCGAAAGCCCTGCCGGTGGTGCGTTGGGAACCATTTCCAATATTCATCGAATACCTGAGCTGGTCAACTTTTATTCGGTGGGAATTGCTGTTATAACGGTCGTTCTTATTTACGCATTACCCTATTTTACCAAAAAAATTCCTGCCACTTTGGTTGCCTTAGTATTGGTTTCCATTGCTGCCTATTATTTGATTC
>WGDP01000196.1 GCA_015493215.1 Bacteroidales bacterium
AAGCACTTGATTATTACAATCAGGCATTATCAATTAACAAGATGATTGGTGACAATGAGTCGCTAAGTAAAATTCTAATCAATATTGGTAATATTTACAAAAGCAAAGGGCAATATTCAAAATCGTTGGAATACTATCAAAATGCTTTAAGGCTAAACGAGAAATTTAATAATAAGACTATTACAGCCAATGCCTATACAAATGCAGGACTTGTATTTAAGGTTATGGGCAATGATTCGATGGCGATGGATTATTTTACCAAAGCGCTTAAAATATATGAAGCTACAAACAATAAAAGAAATATAAGCATAATCTATATCAATATCGGCACTATATATCATCAGGAGCAAAAATTATTACAGGCACTTGAATATTTTGAAAGGGCTTTAAAAATTCAAAAGGAGATTAATTTTAAAAGAGGAATTGCCACAAGCTACATAAATATTGGAATAATTAACAATGAGCTTGGTAATAGAGCCAAAGCAGTTGAGTTTTATAAAAAAGCATTAACGGTTCAAAATGAAATTGGTGATAAGTATCTGATAGCCGGAACGCTGGCTAATCTGGCTTCTTTATATTTACAGAAAAAAGATTATATTAAGGCCATTGATTATGCAAAAAAGTCGCTTGCCATTTCAAAAAAAATAGGTTCGTTAAGATGGGAAGAGACGGTTTATCATTATTTATCGTTGGCGTATCAGGGGCTGAACAATTATAAAAAAGCGCTTGATTATTCTGATTTGTGGATTTCGATTAAAGACAGCATCTATGGTATTGAAAAAGCAAAAGCAGTTGCTGAAATTCAAGCCAAATACGAGAGCGAGAAAAAAGAAAAACAAATAATCAGGCAAAAGGCAGCATTGGAAAAAAGTAAGTTGGAGGTTGAAAATGAAAAGGCTAAAAAACTAAAACAAGAAACTGAGCGCAACATGTTTCTTGTTGCTTTTGTATTGACAATAGTTGTACTAGTTGTATTGTTTAGGCTGTATCGGATAAAGAAAAGTGCAAATACTCTGTTAGAAGAACAGAAAAGGGAGATAGAAACTGTAAACGAGGAACTGAATCAAACAAATGAGGAGTTGACGGTTACAATAGAAACTGTTGAAAATCAAAAACATAAAATCGAAGAGTATAACGACCAACTCCAAAAACAGAATAATGAAATTCAAGCGATAAATAAATTATTGAAGAAACAAAAATTGGATTTGGAACAGGCCAATGCCACAAAAACTAAATTTTTCAATATCATTGCCCATGATTTGCGAAGCCCTTTTAATGCTCTATTAGGTTTGGCTGATATTTTACATGAAAGCTATGCTGCGCTTGATGAGGAAGAAAGAGAAAAAATAACAGGCTATTTGGTTTCCAGTGCCAAAGGAGCATACGATTTGGTGGAGAATTTGCTTAAGTGGGCAAGCACACAAACGGGAAAAGTTTCGTTTACCCCAAAAGTGTGTGACTTAAGCGAGTTACTAACCGAAACCCTTTTTAATATTAAAAGTGCAGCAGAAAATAAAAATATAAACCTCTTTACCGAAATTCCCGAAAATCTTAAGGTGTTTGCGGATAAAGAGATGCTAAAAACCATTTTCAGAAATCTGGTGTCCAACGCAATAAAATTTACGCAAAAAGGAGGAGCCATAACAATAAAGGCTACCGAAACAGAAAATAAAGTTCGATGCTCGGTAGAAGACACCGGAGTGGGTATGAGTAAAGAAGTGTCGGAAAAAATATTTAGCATCACTCAAATTAGTACCGCGGGTACAAATAACGAAAAAGGTACCGGGCTGGGCTTAATCTTATGTAAAGAATTTGTTGAAAAACACGGCGGTAATATATGGGTTGAAAGTGAAGAAGGCAAAGGCAGTAAGTTCATCTTCACCATTCCAACCAACAAGGCATAAGTTTTGTTCCCGAAAAAACTGACGCAAAGCAATTATTCGCCAAACAACCGCCGGTCATGTTTTATCCTGTTAAAAGCAATCTCTTTCAGTTTATCCGATGTGTCGTAAATGATTTCGGCATCGGTTGGAAACGGAACCGGTTTGTTGCGGATAAGTTTTAACGATTCGGTACTTAAAGCCTCTTTATCACCTTCAAAAACAGCGTAATAGTAATCAAAAACAAATTCGGTGGTTATGGGAAAGGTTTTAATAAGCTGACCGGATTGGTTGTCGTAGTAATCCAACGTTCCCTTTACCTGTGCGCTTTTGCTCATGTGCGATTTGGTAACATAGGCTTTAAGTGTGGTGTATTTGGTTTTTTTTATGTCGTTTCCCAGCGAATCTTTTTTTACGTTTCCATTGGCATCCAGCACATATTCCCAGCCATCTTCCACCTCTTTTGTTTCAGTAATTTTTTCCTGTTGAATCAGCTCCGGCGAAACATTGATTTCCTTTAGTAATAAATCAATATCAAAATCGTAGCGAATCTCCTTCCGGGCATAAGTATCAAAGGTAAGCCATTGTTCATCAAGTGATGACAGGCTGATTTTAAGAATTTGCTCTTCATAATCTTTTGGCAAAACAGCATTCGATTGGTTTTCCATTCTGAACAATACAAAGTTGGTGCCTTGCTGCAACGCCTGCTGCATCAGTTCGTTTGTTTTTTTATAATATGGGAGGTTGTTGCTGATAAATAATAGTTCGTTGTAAGCCGCTCTTGCATCTTGCTTGTTGCCGGTTTTAAGCAACACTTTGGCATGTTGGTAATTATACTCGGCAGCTTTTTTTAACGCCGCTGCCTGCTCCGTAAGATAGTTCTGTTTTGTAAAATTTATTTTTTTTAATACCTCATCGGGAAGTCTGCTGACCTTTTGCTGCCGCGAAATCAAACCCTCATAAGTTTTATAAATATCACCCCAAATATCGGGCTGACCGGTGAGTTTAAGCTTGGTAATTTTATCAAGGTCGCCATCGTTGGCAAGCTGGTAAGCCTTTTTAAGTACCTTAATCTCTTTGGGGTTATCGGCATCCCTCATTAACTTTTTTACCGATTTATCAATGGAGGCATCGTAGTTGCCTTGTTGCAATAACTTTGACGAGCTTGCACAGGAAGCAAGCAAAACGGCCATTAACAAATAGAAAAAATTTTTGTAAGTAAACATAATTGAAAAGTTTTAACAAGCCCTTGTTGATGGATAAATATAAAAGCACATATTTCAAGGTACAAATATAAAAATTGAATCGATAAGGTTTGATAATAAAATCAGTTTACCTTTGTACACCATGAAACGAAGGATTTTATTACTTGTTTTTATAGTGAGTTTTAGTTTTTATCGGGCTGGCGCACAGGATGTTCAGATTGCCTTGTTAAAGTACAAAGGCGGAGGCGACTGGTATGCCAATCCCACATCGTTGCCCAATTTGGTTAAGTTTTGTAACAGGCAACTGGGCACTGATATACTCCCGGAAGTGGCTACCGTGGAGGTTGGAAGCAGCGGGTTATTCAACTATCCCTTTGTGCACATCACCGGCCATGGAAACATTATTTTCAGTCCCGAAGAGGTTGACAACCTGCGAAACTATCTGATATCGGGAGGGTTTTTGGAGGTATCCGATAATTATGGGCTGGATAAATACATCCGGCGCGAAATGAAAAAAGTGTTTCCCGATTTGGAATTTGTGGAGCTTCCTTTTAACCATCCTATCTATCACCAGCAGTTTGATTTTCCTCACGGGTTACCCAAAATTCATCGGCATAACGGTAAAAATGCCCAGGGGTTCGGTATTATTTATAAAGGCCGTTTGGTGGTATTTTACGATTATGAGTGCGATTTGGGCGACGGCTGGGAAGACACCGAAGTACACCATGATTCTCAAAAAAAACACCTCGAAGCATTGCGCATGGGTGCAAACATAGTTCAGTATGTGTTTGGGCAGTAGTTAATGGGTGAATGGTTGAATGCTTAAATGGGTGAATGCTTAAATGGGTGAATGCTTAAATGGGTGAATGCTTAAATGCGTAAATGCTTGAATGTATGAATGGGTTTGGATGATTTTTTTATGAAATTTAGTATGTTTCGGTTGGAATATTTACATTTGCAGCTCAAAAATTTTATATGATTGTAATTGCGGATAGCGGGTCAACAAAAACCCAGTGGGTAGTGCTTGATAAGGACAAGGTTGTACTGGATTTAACCACAAAAGGATTTAACCCTTTTTATTATGGTGCCGGCGAGTTGGAAAAAGCACTCTTTACCGAGCTGCACGCTGCTGTTGAAGCCGATAAAGTTGATGAAGTGTTTTTTTACGGCGCAGGATGCTCCAATACAGACAACTGCTCGATGGTTGAAAATTCGCTAAGCCTATTTTTTACAAAGGCGGTTATTCATACCGAACACGATTTAACCGGTGCTGCCGTGGCTTTGCTTCAAAATACCAGAGGAATTGCCTGCATTCTCGGAACCGGTTCAAACTCCTGTATGTGGAATGGTAAAAAGGTTACTAACCACTTACCTTCACTGGGTTGGATGTTGGCCGACGAAGGGAGCGGAACCTATCTCGGAAAACTTTTGTTGCAAAAAATACTTTCCGAAGAGGCCGATAACCAGTTAATAGAAAAGTTTTATCAAACATACGGGCTTACTTTTGAAACCACACTTCATAAAATTTACGGCGAGCCTAATCCCAACCTGTTTTTTGCCTCTTTAAGTAAATTTGCCTCCGAAAATATTGAATATACTGCCTGTCGCGAGGCTGTTAAAAAATCGTTTTGCGATTTTATTGAAAAACAGGTTTCAAAATACCCCGGTTATCAAAATCAGGTGGTAAGTTTTACCGGGTCAGTTGCATTTGCATTCAGAGATATTTTAGAAGAGGTGCTCGATGAACACAACATCCGCCTTGGCGTTATCTTAAAAAATCCCATGGAAGGAATGGTGCGCTACCATTCAAAATCGAAATAGTTTACAGCCTCTAAAACAGATATTACTGTTATACCTATCTTTGTAAAAAACGAGCTGGTATGAAATTTACAGTTAATATAAAGGAGCAGAGTAAGATAGCTGAGTTTCTTCATCTGGTTAAAGAAAATGATTACATTGAAATCGTTGATGCAAAAGAGAGTCCGGAAGACCTTCAGGCCGAGCATAAAGACCTGTTAAACAAAAGATTGCAAAGAATAATAAATGGCGAAACAACTTTTAAGGACTGGGATTTGATTAAAACGAAATATGAAAACAAAGTTGTTTAATATTGAGATATAAACACGATGCTAAAATAGTTTTACAGTATGACACGCGAAATTTTGCCCACAAGCCGAAAGGCTTTAAAAATAAACCTCGATACTAACTTTTACGGAACCTTTGCCGAAATAGGAGGCGGACAGGAGGTCGCCCGTAATTTTTTTCAGGCGGGAGGCGCGTCCGGAACCGTTGCCAAA
>WGDP01000197.1 GCA_015493215.1 Bacteroidales bacterium
GTTCATGGCGGCAGCGCCTACCCTCAAGCCCATGGGCATAGCAGGACATTTGTGTCCGTGAAACTTTTGGCCAAATTCAAGCCAGTCATTTGCATTTGTCATAATTGTAATTTTTTAAATCCCTTTTATTTAAAGAACATTTGAAACTCTATACTTGTCCGGTTTGCCCAGCCCGAATCAGATTGTTGAAAACCGGTTTGAAGTGTCAGCATTATTTTGTACCCTTTAAAAAAATAGTTGTATCCGGCTATATACCAAGGGTTATTCAGGGGAGAAATATAATCGTTGCTGTAACAATCGTATTGCAAATAAGCATGATTTTTGGAGTTAAATTTAACGGTAGCAAGTCCGTAATAACTTGTGGCATTGTAATTTTCCAGGTATGCTTGTAAAAACTCGGCTTGAAAGTCGATGTATTTACTGGTAAATATCCCGTAGAAACTAAATCGAAAATCACTACCGCTGTAACTTATTGTATCAGGGATAATGCCGCGCAGGAATATGTCATCAGCCTGGCGATACATGGTTGAAAACCCTAACTTGATATCGCTTGTATTCAAGTCAATCTTGTACGAAAGGTTTTGCGACACCATGATACTTTTATTGTTAAAACGATACTCTTTTATGCCGTAGCCGTTAAATAACCCGACATTAAATTGAAGATGATTATCAATTGCATTCAAATTATATTGAACCCCAATATCTCTTGCACCCAGCGTTCCACCATCCGGGATAAGAAAGCTTACCCCAAGAGACCGTTCCATAGATGGGATAAGATAATCGGGTTGAAACCGTTGCAGGCTATATTGAGGAATAAATTGTCCGAACCGGATGGAGGAGCTTTTCCAGTTGTATTGTGCATATACATCCTGTAAAAACAGCTTCTCTTTTTGAATTGACATAAAAATAGCCTGAACTTTAAACGACCAGTGTTTTGAAAAATCAGGCGATGATTTCATCCAGAATTTTAAACGTCTGACAGAAAAATTATTGTAATCATTAAAGTTGGTGGCAAAACGTAGCTGAGCATAGCTATGCCATTCTACCGGAGAATGAGAGGGTTTTTCAGCAGCAACAAGTAAATTGTCAGAAAACAATCCGACAAAAAACAAACCTATCAGAAAGTATCTTTTCATCTATTCTAAATTTTTAACTCAACGCTCCGTAAGTCATTTTAATAGCAATAATCACCAACACAATGGCATAAATAACTTTAACCTGTCGTGATTTTGCCTTTTGGGTCATATACATACCGCCGAACTGCGACCCGATTATTACTGCCAAAACCACAACAAGGGTAAGCCCCCAATTGGTTTCGCCTTCGGCCATATGGCCAAGGTAGCCTGAAAAGGAGGAAAAGGTTACCACAAACGCCGTTGTTGCAGCAGCTTGCTTTGTTTTATAGCCCATTGCCATAAGGATGGGAGCAATAATAAATCCTCCGCCAAGGCCGAGCATTCCTCCGGTAAATCCGGCAAAAGCGCCCGTGAAAAATCCATAGATACTTCTTTTTTTAAGAGAAAGTAACTTTTCCGGCTCTGCTTTTTTTGATGACCATATCATTCTTGCTGCAGCCGCAATCACCATCAGCGCAAAAAGAAGTTTTAAGGTATTAACAGGAACCGAACCACTGGTCATTGCACCAATGGGAGCAGCAACAAGCGCTGTAACAGCCATTACGGCACCTCCTTTCCAGTCAACCAGCTTTTTACGGGCGAATGGAATTAAAACAAACAAAGTGTTTAAACCGTTAAGCAACAAACCCAACGGAATTGCAACCGATACCATATCGTACCCTGCCCAGTTAAGCACAGGCACATAAACCATGCCTCCACCCAACCCCAACATGGCAAAAATAAAGGAAGCTCCTAAAATAATTAATCCTATAACTGCATACATATCTTCAACTAATTAAAATATTTTTGTTTCAACGAAAGCGAAACCCTTACCAAAAAAATCATCACCGGAACTTCGATTAACGGCCCGATTACAGCGGCAAAGGCTTCACCGGAATTAATACCAAAAACAGCCACTGCCACGGCTATGGCCAATTCAAAGTTATTGCTGGCGGCGGTAAACGACAGCGTGGTTGTTTTTGGGTAATCGGTTCCCATTTTTTTACTCAGGTAAAAAGAGATAAAAAACATTACAACAAAATAGATAACCAACGGAATTGCAATGCGCACCACATCCAAAGGCAGCTTTACAATAAAATCGCCTTTTAGCGAAAACATTACCAATATGGTAAACAGCAATGCAATTAATGTTAGCGGGCTTACCCTGCGGAGAAACTGCTTTTTATACCACTCTTTCGACTTTGCCCTGATTAGGAAATAGCGTGTAAAAAAGCCTGCCACAAACGGAATACCAAGATAAATTAACACGCTTTTTGCAATTTCCCACATGGAAATATCCACTCTGCTACTTACAAACCCCAACATATCAGGCAAAACAGTGATAAACAAATAGGCATAAACCGAAAAGAAAAGAACCTGAAAAATAGCATTAAAGGCCACCAGTCCGGCGGCATACTCAGTATCACCCTTAGCCAAATCGTTCCAAACAATAACCATGGCTATACATCGCGCCAGACCTATTAATATCAACCCGGTCATGTATTCGGGATAGTCTTTTAAAAATATTACGGCAAGTGCAAACATTAATACCGGCCCGATAAGCCAATTCTGCACCAACGACAAAAGCAGTACTTTGCGGTTACGGAACACATCTTTCAACTCTTCGTATTTTACCTTGGCCAAAGGCGGATACATCATAATTATAAGTCCGATGGCAATGGGAATATTGGTAGTTCCGCGACTCAAACCATTCCAAAACCCGGCAACCGAAGGAAAAAAGTAGCCCATACCAACACCCGTCAACATGGCCAGAAATATCCATAAAGTAAGATACCGATCCAGAAAATTAAGTTTAACCTTGCTGTTCATTGCGAATATTTTCGAGATAAAATTTTAAAAAGTCTCTTTCTATTTCATCACGGATGCGTTTAAATTCGGCAAGCACATATTCCTCTGTCCCCGTGGCTTCGGCCGGGTCGTCAAAGCCAATGTGTAACCGGTGTTTAACTTCACCGGCAAACATGGGACAGCTCTCCTTAGCACCCCCACAAACGGTTATTACGTAGTCAAAAGGTTCATCAAGAAACTCAGAAACATTTTTCGGATAGCCGTTGCTGATGTCGATACCTTTTTCCTTCATTACCTGAATAGCTTTGGGGTGTACGCGTTCCGAAGGTTCGGTTCCGGCAGAAACCACCTCCAAAGATGCATCAAA
>WGDP01000198.1 GCA_015493215.1 Bacteroidales bacterium
GGATTTAAGAGCGGATTGTAGAAGGGAACATACTGTGAGCGGGGCTAAATAGTTCTTTGGAAAGTTTTTTGTAATAGGCGGCTTTCTTTTTGTCGTCAAGGCGGTTGTAACAGCGGCTGAGCAATTTGGCTGTGGCCGGTGTGGGATTAACTTTGTAAAGTCGTTTGCCATAAGCTAACGATTTTTTATAGGTTGCCGAAATCTGGTCGAGGGCTTTTAACAGATGTGCATATTGCTTACGGGTTTTGTGTGTTTCGTAATCTTTTAGCTCCTTTTGATAGCTGTTTTCGGCTTTCCAAAAGTAATAATTTGCCAGCCAGTTTAATGCTGTTACGTTGTTATTGTCCTTTTGCAGCAGTTCCTTTGAATGAACAAGGCAGGTTTTGTTATTTTTAAGCTTACTGTTAATTAACAGGTAGTTCTCAATGTTTGAAATGTTTTGTTGCTGTTCCAGAGGCATGGTTTTCCACAAAGCAAGTCCCTTTTCCAGGTTATCGCTTTCAACATACAGTTGGAGCAGTCTTTTGTTGGCAAAAGCTGTTTGTTTTCCCTGAGGAAACTTTTTTAAATAGGTTTCAAGGTTTACAAGCTCCAGCGAAAGGTTATCCTTCTTGCGATATATATTGGCTAAAGTAAGATAAGTATCTTCGTTATTGAGGTCGGAATAGTCAGCTTTTTTTAAATAGTCGATGGCTTTATCGGTTTGACCCAGTTTTTCGGCTGCCATACCTGCATTGGTATATGCCGGACAGGTTTTCGATGCTCCTTTGTGCTCGTAGCTTTGGATGATATTTTCCCATAAACCGAGAGCTTTTTGATAATCACCTGCCTGATAAGCTGCTTCCGCTGTCCGGTTTGTCTGAGCCAGCTGTTTGGTGCTGTCGCATGAAAAAAATGTTATGGCTGAAATTATTATTAACGACAAAGAAATGAATCTGTTCATGGATGTGTTTTTTTATGAAGCGGCAAAAGTAGGAAATTTATTAGAAGAAAAGGGAGGGAGAATGGGAGAGTAGGAGAATGAAGAAATGGTGCAATGGTACAATGATACAATGGTGCAATAGTGCGATGGTATAATGCTATAATGGTGCAATGATATAATGGTTAATGGTGAAATGGTACAATGAAGCAATTCAACAATAATTCTTATATTTGGATAAAATTTATGCTATGGAGTCGACTTTTTTTAACAAACACGGAAAATTAAAGCAGAGTATTTACGAAAGTAAAATGCATGACCTGCAAATTGAATTGGTTAAACTACAGGAATGGATAAAAGCAAAGGGGAAAAAGGTTGTGGTGATTTTTGAAGGTCGTGATGCTGCCGGAAAAGGCGGTGTTATTAAACGCATTACGGAGAGACTGAATCCGAGAGTTGTACGGGTTGTTGCTTTGGGAGTTCCCACCGAAAAGGAAAAAACACAGTGGTATTTTCAGCGTTACGTACCTCATTTGCCGGCGGCAGGCGAGATGGTGCTTTTCGACCGGTCGTGGTACAACAGAGCCGGGGTTGAGCGTGTAATGGGTTTTTGCACCGATGATGAGTATTGGGAGTTTTTACGGGCATGTCCCTATTTTGAACGCATGCTTATTCGCGCAGGAATCACTATCATAAAATATTGGTTTTCAGTAAGTGAAGAGGAGCAGGAAAAGCGCTTTCAGGCACGTATTGCCGATCCTACCAAACGGTGGAAACTGAGTCCGATGGATTTAAAATCCCGGGAAAAATGGGTGGAATATTCAAAGGCCAAGGATGAGATGTTTTCTTATACCGATACCAAAATATCGCCTTGGTATGTGGTAAATGCCGACGACAAAAAGCGGGCACGCATCAACACCATCCATCATTTGCTGTCGCTCATTCCTTACGAAGATTTAACTCCACCGCCCATCGATCTGCCTGAGCGAGCACCGGAAAAGGGTTACGTAAGACCGCCCATGCAGGAGCAGACTTTTGTTCCGGATGTGTTTGGGGATTAGGACTAATTCCTATTTTGATGTGATAGATTATTTATATAGATGTCCCGTAGGGACAAAACCTGCCTGCCGGCGAGGCAGGTGTTAGTTTATGTCATTTAGTATGTATCGTTCATCGTATTCAATTTCAAATTTTTTTAATAATTCCATGTATTCTTCTCTAAATGATTTCTTTTTGTGATGCTATTCCTGTCATGTATTTATACAGCTTATCTTTCCATGTAGGTAGAATTAATGAAGCACGGTTTTGAAC
>WGDP01000199.1 GCA_015493215.1 Bacteroidales bacterium
TTTTCATTTTTTAAGATTTTTACGTGTTACTTATATTATTGTTTAAATGCAGCATTCCACAAAGGTATTAACTTATGAAACACCCTCTTTATTCAAGGTCGATATTTAATTGTCTCGACCACATTATTGTTTCGTCTTTTTGCCTTGTAAGTTGTTCGTTATCAAGCAGCCACTGAATAACGGATAAAACTTTGTCCTCTTCAAAAGTTCCCAGTCCCGATACGATGCTGTACAGGTGTTTACTGTCGGTTCCCAAAAATTCTTTAAGGTGCGATACAATGTTGGCTATTTCCACATCGTTTAACTCGGTTTTCGACTGCTTGCGGCAAACGTCGCAAATGCCACAGCGATGGTTGGTTTTTTCGCCAAAATATCGCAACAGCAAAATACTCCGGCATTGCAAGCCCGATGTAATAAAGTCAAGCAGTGCCTGAAGTCGTTTTCCGGCAGCCTTTTTGCGCAGGTCGTATATTTCCTTCGAAAGTTGAAGATAGTCGGAGTCAAGCCGTTCGTAAACAAAAATCAGTTGCGGTTTTCTTCTTACAGGGATGTACGACAGCACTTTTTTCTTGCTCAGTTCGGTTAACATCTCCACAATCTTTTTAGCATCGATGCCAACTCTTTTGGCCAAAATATTTTCGTTGATGTTGATGTAATCGGTAAAAATGCCGGCATACGAACGCAAAATCTCTTTTACAAGATGGTCGTCGTAAGGGTTTTCAACCATATAGCGATAAAGCTCGCTTTTGTTCATGGTAACTTTTAGCTTTGAGTAGCGCCCCGAAGTTTCGCTGTAGATGAGCAGCCCCTCTTTTTCAAGTAGCTTGATGGCGCTGTAGGTTTCCAGCAGGTCAAAATCATACTGTCTGCAAAAATGGCTGATTTCAAAATCGAAGCCGGAGTTTTCGCCGCTTCCCACCGGGATGTCAAAGTAGTTTCCCAGTTGGTTGTATATTTTACGGATGGTTTTAATGGGTGGAAACGAAGCTTCATATCTTTTTTTAACATCGGATATGTCGCGATTATTGTACAGCAACGATGCCCAGGCGGGTTTTAAATCGCGTCCGGCACGACCGGCTTCCTGAAAATAGGACTCTATGCTGTCGGGCAAATCGAAATGAATTACCTGCCGTACGTCCGGTTTGTCGATGCCCATTCCGAAGGCATTGGTTGAAACCATTACCCTTACACTGCCCGTAGCCCATGCCCGTTGCCTTCGCGTACGCTGAGCGGCATCGAGGCCGGCATGATAGTAGGTTGCCGAAAAACCGTTTTTCTGAATTATTTCGGCCAAATAGCGTGTTTTTCTACGGCTGCGCACATAAACAATGGTAGAGCCTTTTCCCTTTTTAAGCAGTGCCAGCAGCCTGCCGGTTTTGTCGTTTTCTTTAAAAATGTTGTACGACAGGTTTTTCCGCTCAAACCCTGCTTTAATGATGTTGGGGGTTTTAAACCTGAGTTTTTCTACTATATCGGTAACGGTTTCGGGGGTGGCGGTGGCCGTAAGTGCCAACACCGGAACTTCGGAAAAAAACTCCCGGATATCGGCTATTTTCAGGTATGGAGGCCTGAAGTCGTATCCCCACTGTGAAATGCAGTGCGCTTCGTCAACGGTAATAAGGTTTACGTTGAGCCGTGCAATAAAATCACGAAAGTTGTCGGTGGCAAGCCGTTCGGGCGAGAGGTAAAGAAACTTATAACGGTTGTGCAAACATCCGGAAGCAACGGCATCCACTTCGTCGTGATACATACCTGAATAGATGGCTGTTGCCGGAATTCCCAACTCCTTTAAATGGTGAACCTGATCGCGCATTAAGGCAATCAGTGGCGTTATCACTAAACAGATGCCCTCCCGGGCCATGGCAGGAACCTGAAAGGTTAACGACTTGCCTCCGCCCGTGGGCATCAACGCAAGTGTGTCGCGACCGGCAAGCACAGCATCGATAATTTCTTCCTGTTTAGGGCGAAATTTGCTGTATCCCCAATATCGTGTTAATATTTTTCTGGTTTCTTCGCTCATAAAATCGAATCTAAGATAAGCTATTTTGGGAAACGGAAAAGCAGACAATACAAAATAAAATTATTGAGTGGTTATTTATTTACCTTTGCAAGATGTAAAACCAATTAAATAAAATAAGAATGAAAAGAGTAAACAAATTTTATCTGCTAATGGCACTGATTGTGCTTCCCGGATTTTTTGCAACTACCTACGCTCAAAAGGCTATTATGCTTCAATATCACCTTAAAGATGGTGATAAATTTGTCTCAACAATGTCCATGAATCAGGAAATTGATATGGAAGTGCAGGGGCAGTCGATGGTAATAAATCAGGATATGAATTTTGAGTTTGGCTATTTGGTGTCGGATGTGGTGGCTGACAGTTTTAACCTTCACACAACCATCAATGCCATTAAAATGACCCAGACGATGATGGGAATGGAAATAAAATATGATTCTCGCGATTCGTCAACCTTCAACAATCCCACTTTGGGAACACAAATTTCTGACCAGATGAATAAGCTCATTGACAAGGAAATTACTACAACCAACAGTATTAATGGTACCGTGGGGAGTGTTGATTTGGGGGCTATTGGTGCTGATAATGCCATGGCCGGAAACATGAAAAGTAGTTTTAGCCAGGCTGTATATCCCAATCACAAAGTTAAGGTGGGCGAATCGTGGGACAACGATATTACCACCAACGGCATGGCCGAAATGAAGATGCATATTACTTACACCCTTACCAAAGCAACCAGAAAACAGGCTTTTATTGACGTAAAAGGAACCATAACCTCACCCGATGAAACTGCCAGGTTAAAAGGAACCTTAACAGGGGAAATGACCGTGGACAGAAAAACCGGATGGGTTACCCATTCAACTTTTGATCAGGATATTGATATGCAGATGGAGCAGCAGGGAATGAGTTTTCCGGCTACCGTTTCGGGTTCTTACGAGATTACCTCGCACAAGGTGAAATAAACAGGTAATGTTTTTCCTGTTTACTATCTTCCTGACTTTTGATACGGAAAATTATTACAAACTGAATAACAGTTTTGATATTCTGTTTCCAAGTATTCCCTTGCAGTAAATAAAATTTATTCGGCCGCCGAATTACCATAAAACAAAATATCAGCGGCAAGCAAACATTTACTTGTTAAATCCATTTTACCAGCGGAAAATCCATCCGGTACGCTAATAATTTGTGCTTTGGATAAATCCTGAAAGCGTAATCATAAACGCCGGGTTGTTTTAGCGGAAACTCAATGGCATAACGGGCAATGTTGTTTTTAAAATCACGCGGAATGAGCGGAAGACGGTATTTTATCTCTTCAATATCGCCATTGGTACGATTTCCGGCAATTATTTCAACACCAATATCCTCCATGTTGAGGCCGGGAATTTTCAGGTCAACTTCCGCAATAAAATGTTTACCAAAATCAATGGGTTCCGAATCGGAATCGGGAATAATTAGCTTTTCCACGCTAATTTTATCCCATGCCGACAGCACTTTCCATTTCCAACGGGTTAACTCTTTGGCGTTTTTAAAATGATCGACTGTAAAGGTTCTGCTGCTTTCCCTCAATTTTTTATAATACTTTTCATAATAGTCGTTTAACATACGCTGCATAGTAAAACGGGGTGTAATGCCGGCAATGGTATTTTTAATGTGTGTTACCCATGTTTCGGGGATATCCTCTTTGTTTCGGGTGTAATAGGCGTCGGTTATTTCGGTTTCAAGAAAATTGTAAATAACTTCGGAGTCAAGCTCATCCTGCATATGCTGGTCAAGATAGGTTTTCGCCTCTTCAATGGCCCAGCCTGCTCCGGGTTTGTAGCCTTCGGCCCACCATCCGTCGAGCACGCTGAAATTTAAAACGCCGTTCATAATGGCTTTCTCACCACTGGTTCCCGATGCTTCCAAAGGCCGGGTGGGGGTGTTCAGCCACACATCAACGCCACTTGTCAGGAGTTTGCCGATGGTCATGTTGTAGTTTTCGAGGAACAGTATTTTTCCGGTAAATTGAGGCATCCGCGATATTTCGATGATTCTTTTTATCAAATCCTGGCCTGCACCATCGGCAGGGTGTGCTTTACCGGCAAAGATAAATATCACAGGCCGTGCTGCGTTGTTTACAATTTTATCCAACCTGTCGAGGTTTGTAAACAGCAGATGCGCTCTTTTGTAGGTGGCAAATCTGCGGGCAAAACCTATTATCAAAGTGTTTTTGTTAAGGCCTGATAACGAGCTGATAATCTGCTTGGGATTCTCCTGCCTGTAGGTGAGGTCGGTTTTAAGTTTTGCTTTCACCTTTTTAATCATGGCCTCTTTTACCGTTTGCCGTATTTCCCAAACTTCATTGTCGGGCAGGTTATAAATATTTTCCCAATATTTTTGGTTTGGCTGATCGAAAACAAATTCTTTTCCAAAGGTTTTTTCGTAGGCCTCCTGCCACAGCTTATCCGTCCATGTAAAATAGTGTACGCCGTTGGTAACGTAGCCTATATGAAGCTCTTCGGGGTAGTAGCCGGGATAAAGTTTTTGAAACATATCGCGCGAAACTTTTCCGTGGATGCGGCTCACACCGTTTACCTCTTGCGAGAGGTTGGTGGCCAGCACACTCATCGAAAATTGTTCACCGGAATCGTTGGGGTTAAAGCGTCCGAGGCCGATAAATTTTTCCCAGCTGATGTTTAAGTGGTTGGTAAAGTGCGACAGATAGGCTCTTATAAGGTGTTCCTCAAAGGTGTCGTGCCCGGCGGGAACCGGAGTGTGAGTGGTGAAAAGGGTAGAGGACCTGACAACCTCTCTCGCGGTTTCAAAGTCAAGTTTATGCTTGTCCATCAGGTTTTTAACCCTTTCAAGGCCGATAAATGCCGAGTGTCCTTCGTTGCTGTGAAAAACTTCCGGCTTTTTGTCTATCTGCTCTATCAGTCTGATACCACCCAGCCCCAGCAGCATCTCCTGCTTAAGCCTGTGTTCGCGGTCGCCACCATATAAATGATGGGTAAGCGTGCGATCCTCCGGATTGTTTTCTTCAATATCGGTATCAAGCAGATAAAGCGGAATACGACCCACATTTACCTGCCAAGCTTTGGCCAGAACATTTCTGCCGGGCAAGGCTATTTTAACGGTAATCCATTTGCCGTTGGCGTTTCTAACCGGAATTAACGGGATCTGCGTAAACTTCTGGGGAATGCTTTCGGCGGTTTGGTCGCCACCGTAGGTAATCTTTTGTTTGAAATAGCCATAGCGGTAAAGCAATCCCACAGCCATAAAGTTTTTGTTGGAGTCGGAAGCCTGTTTTAAATAATCCCCCGCCAAAATACCCAGTCCGCCGGAGTAAATTTTCAGGCTGACATGTAAGCCGTATTCCATGCTAAAGTAAGCGATGGCTGTTTCATCCTGCTTTTCCTTTTCGGCCATGTAAGCCTGAAATGTGTTGTAAACCGACTCTAAATCAGCCATAAATTCAGGATTATTCATCAGTCTTTTATGGTCGGCTGACGAGAGTTGTTCCAGCAGCTTAACAGGGTTGTGTTCTAGTGCTTCCCATTGGTCGGGAAGGATGGAAGCAAAAAGTTGGGTGGCCTGAGTATTCCACGACCACCATAAATTGTAGGCCAATTCTTTTAGTGGTTTTAATTTTTCCGGCAGTACCGGTTTAATCAGAATTTTTTTCCACTGTGGGCGGTCTTTTTGAATTGAAACATCCACCTGCCTTGTTTGTGGCATGTGCGAAGGAACCTGTGGTAGGCCTCTTGCCGATGCTTTGGAAACAGCATGCGACCAGGCGGTAAAATAATGTTTTACAAGTTTGTTCCAAAGCAGTCGTTTAGTAATGGCTTCTGCCTCTTTTTTTGTGTCGGTGTTTGTACCTGACAATAGGTGGTGCAAAAGTGCTGTTTTGATATCTTTGATGGAAAGTTCATCTTTTCCTTCGTGGCGGCTGATAACCGTAACAGCATTGTGTTTTACCTTGTAATGTTTGGTTATCCAGTCGCCAAAACCGGCTACCGAAGTGGTGACGGTTGGTATTCTAAAGGCGATGCTTTCCATGGGAGTATAACCCCATGGCTCGTAATAGGAGGGGAATACCGACAGGTCGAAACCGATGAGGAAGTCGTAATATGAAAAGTTTAAAAGGCCGTCGTTTCCGTCTAAATAGGCCGGTAAAAAGATGAGCGTAACCTGCTCATCAGAAGTGTTATTTAGTCCGCTGTTTACAGCTTCGCGCAATATGGGGTCTTCATCGGGGTTCCAAAGGAAATGAGTAAGGTATTTGTCGGTTCCTTCGGGTATTTTACCGGAGGAAAAGGTACTGTTTACTTCTCCGTGGCCTGCAGGAACAGCAATAAAGGCTACGATATCTTTTTTAGATGCTTTGTCGCGGTTAATCTCTCCCAGGGTTTTAATAAACAGGTCGATGCCTTTGTTGCGGAACTCGTAGCGGCCACTGTTGATAACAAGGAATGTGTCGCCGGAAAAAGTTTTTCCGGTTAGTTTTGAAGCGATATCAAGTGCTTTTGTCCTTGCTTTCAGTCGTTTTTCGTTGTAAGCTTTTCCCTTGGGGATAAAGTGCTCGTCAAAACCGTTGATGGTAATTTCGTCGGGTTTTTTATTGTAAAACTGCTTGCATTCCAGTGCCGTAATGTTGCTCACCGTGGTAAATGAATCGGCTTGTTGTGCGGCAATTGTTTCCAATGAGTTTTTGCTGCGCACATTAAATTTTTCGGCCATTTTGGCGGCATCGTAGCTTTTAAGATTTTCGTAAAGCGGATATCCGTTTCCTGCAATGGAGCGGCCCAGCATGGTGGCATGAGTGGTAAAGGTTGTGCCCACCTGCGGTGCCGCCTCTTTTAAATAGAGAATCCCGGAAGCGGTCATCCATTCGTGAAAATGGGCAACAGTGGTTAACTCGTTGTTATTGCGGTATTTGGTAAGACTTTGGACCACCTGCCCGGCAGCGTAACCAAACATAGTTGACTCAATATAGTCCCACTGGCCGTGTAATGAGTCCAGTTGAAAGCTTTCCCAAAAGTGGGTAAAAATTTCGTCTTTTTTGCTGTATAACGGGGTAAAGTCGATGAGAATTACCAGTGGCTTTCCGGCAATGTTCCAGCGGCCGGTTCTCACTTTCAGGCCTTCTTTCCATGCAGTTGCTTTCCACTCGCTTAACAGCTCAGGCTCTTCAATAAAGTCGGGGTTTGGTGTTGTTTCTTTCCAAACATCAGGTCCCAACAGGATGTAGTTGTCATCGTATTGCTCCTGAATAACTTTTGCTTTGGAGGCAAGAACGGTGTAAATACCACCAATCTTGTTGCAAATTTCCCAGCTTATTTCAAATACAAAATCCGGTTTCATATATTTTTTTGTTTTTTTATTTCTAATTACAATAATCATTTTAACCTCATACTATTAAGCCAACCGGTTAAAATGGTCAATCATGCAAAGCCCGGGCATGTAAATTATGTCCGGGACAATGCAAACGTTATTTTACAAAAGGTTACTTTTTAAAAAGCTCTTTCAGTTTTGCTTCAACGGCTTTTTGATACTTTTTGAGGTCGGCCTTTTTAATGTTGCCGAGTTCCTGTTGAAGCTCGTCGTAGGTTTTTCGTGCCTTTTTGTTGAGGTTTGGAATCACCTTTTCCTTTACCTCGTTACCTGCCTCTTTAAGGGCGATGGTTAATTCGTTAATATCAACCTCTTTAATCAATTTTTTAACGGCGGCATTCGACATATTCTTTATGTCGTCAATCTTTATGTTCTTACTTTGACTGATAGTTTTTTTTACGCGTTTTGTGGATGACTTTATTTTCTTTTCTGCCACATCTTCTACCTTATCCATCAGCTTTTCAGCCATCTCCTTAAGGTCTTTCATATCCTCTTTATTTGTGCCGCAGGTTGCGTTAACACGGATGATGAAATCGGACAGCACATTCATAAAGTTGATGAAAGCATCGTAGGGTGTGCCATACGGGTTAAAATATTTATGAACGTCGCCATCGGAAAACCATTTGGTACACATGTAATAAAAATGGTCGGAGGTTTGCAGCAACAGCCAATCGTGTTTTATTTGGTCATCATCGCAATTCTTTATTTTTTCCTCAAGCATATAGAGTTTGTCAAATGCTTCATCCTGAAGGTCGTTACCAAGCCATGCGGTAAGGTCGCGCTCCTCATCAGCCCACGAAATGGGGTAGGGAACGTGAATGGAACCTACCGGCTGCAAGGTTTCGGACACTTCGGCAGGGGTGTTGAAAGTATAGTTTGAATGTGAGAAAACCCTACCCGGCAATGCTTTCATAAAATCAAAAATTCCCGTTTCGGCCCATTGGTGTTCGCCAAATGTTTCGTAATCCATAAACAGGTTTACCACCTCTTCCTTTTGGTCGATGTTGTTTAGCCAATCCACAAACTTTTCGGTTGTAAGCGGCCATTCACCCCAGCTTTGCTGCGAAAACCTAAAGGCAATGTCGTCGCTAAGCTGGAAGTTTTTAAGCAACAGTTTAAGCTTTGGATTAATGGCGTTGGTATAGGCGTAATTGGGGCTTCGCCATCCCAGTACGTGCTTAGCGCCTTCGGTAAGCATGGTTTTGTAGCCCATATCGGCCACCATGGCACCTATTTCGTCGGAATAGATAAGCTCGGTGTTACGAAAGGTAGTTGGTTCAACGCCAAAGTATTGCTTTATTTTATCAGATTGGATTTTAACCTGTTTTTCAAACTCCTCCTTGCTTTTTAAGGCTGCAAGAGAGTGTGAATAGGTTTCGGCCAAAAACTCAACATTGCCGGTATCGGCAAGGCGCTTAAAGCTATCAAGCACATCAGGTGCATATTCGGCAAACTGATCAAGTGCCACACCCGAAATGGAAAAGCTGACCTTAAAGGCAGACCCGTATTCGTTAATCAGGTCCAGCAGCAATGCATTCATGGGAATGTAGTTTTTATCGGCCACACGGCGCATAATAAAGCTGTTGTTAAAAGTATCGAAGTAATCGTGTTTTTCGCCAATATCGAAAAAGCGATAGTTGCGAAGGCGGTAGGGTTGATGTACCTGAAAATAAAAACAAATGGATCTCATATTATTAATTTTTTTTATTGCTTGATTGTTATATAATTGATTCGTAAACAGCTTTAACTTTTAAGGCTGCATTTTCCCACTTCAGGCCTTCCACCTCTTTTTTGCCCAGTTTTCTGAACATGGTCGAAATTCCCTGATAGTGTAGTAGTCCGTAAATGGCGTCGGCCATTCCGTCGATATCCCAAAAGTCGATTTTCAGGGCATGTACCAGCACTTCGGCTACCCCCGATTGTTTGGATATTACCACCGGCACACTGGAGCGCATGGCTTCAAGCGGAACGATGCCGAAAGGCTCGGAAACGGAGGGCATCACAAAAACATCGCTCATTGAAAATACCCGGTTCACGTCGTTGCCTTTTAAAAAGCCGGTAAAATGAAATTTATCGGCAATGCGAAGGTGTGCTACCCGCTCAATCATGCGGTTTAGCATATCGCCCGAGCCGGCCATGACAAACCGTACATCGGGGTCTTTTTGTAAAATTTTATGGGCGGCCTCGATAAAATATTCGGGGCCTTTTTGCATGGTAATTCTTCCCAGAAAGGTTACCAGTTTTTCCTTGTACGGCTTTTTAATGTTTTTTACATCCTGTAGCATGGAATGGTCAACGGCATTGTGAACGGTGATTACCTTGTCGGGGTCGATACCGTATTTGTTGATAACGATGTTGCGTGTCAGATTGCTAACGGTTATTACCCTGTCGGCTTCCATCATTCCTTCGCGTTCAATTTCGTAAACCTGTTGGTTGATGTTTTCGCCGGAGCGGTCGAACTCCGTGGCGTGCATGTGTACAATTAGCGGTTTTCCGGATGTTTTTTTGGCTGCAATGCCGGCAGGATAGGTAAGCCAGTCGTGGGCATGAATAACATCGAAGTTTTCTTTTGCCGCCAGCCCCGAAGCTATGAGTGCATAGCGAGATACCTCTTCCATCAGGTTTAGCCCGTAGTTGCCCGAAAACTCGTAATGTTTCGAGAATACATTGCTGGTAAACGATTCGCCGGTTTTTTTGTTCTCTTCGTAAGTTCTTCTGTACTCCTGCGGGTCAACGTAAGGGATGATGTTGGAGCCTACTTCCATGTATTTAATGTGGCTCCAAAACTCTTTGTATTCCTCATCGGTAATATCGAAGGGAACATCGCTGGCGTTAACGAGCTTTACAGCCTGTTGGTCTTCGTCGCCATAGGCTTTAGGAACCACAAAAATCACATCCACATTGTGTTTTGACAGTCCTTTTGTCAACCCGAAACAAGCTGTGCCAAGGCCTCCTGTTATGTGAGGCGGGAATTCCCAACCGAACATTAATACTCTCATACTTTATCTATTTATTATCTAACATCCACTTAATACGTAACAATTCGGCCACACTCCATGCCTGCGAGATTGCTCCTCCGGCGGCAAATGGCGGGTCGCCGTTATAAATTTCCGAAACGGTTCCTATTCCGGCTTCCGACATTTCCTCTTCAAAGGCAGTGTAATGCTCTTTAATCAGTGCTTTACCCTCGTCGCCATGCAGCCTGAGGTAGGCATCGGCAAAGGCTCCCAGCAGCCAAGGCCACGCAACTCCCTGATGATATGATAAATCGCGCGAAACCTCATCTCCTTTGTAAGTGCCTTTGTACGAAGGGTTTTTAGGCGATAAAGTGCGCAGTCCGCGTGGGGTTAGCAGTTCGTTTTTTACCATTTCAACTACCATGGTTTGTCTGGTTTTATCAAGCGGACTGTAGGGAACGGCTACGGCAAAAATTTGATTAGGCCGCATAGCCATGTCTTTATAGTCGCCATCCACATAGTCGGCAAGGTAACCCGTTTCGTTATTCCAGAAAACTTTGTTAAAGTTGTCTTTAATAATTTCAGGCCATTTTTTCCATTTTGAAACAAAGGTTGTGTCGTTGGCTTTTTCGGCCAGTTCGAGGCTGAAAACAAGTGCGTTGTACCAAAGCGCATTCACCTCAACGGCATAACCTGTACGGGGAGTGGTAGGTTTGCCGTTGATAACGGTGTCCATCCAGGTAAGCGCTTTACCCTTTTCGCCGGCCCAAATAAGTCCGTTGTCGTGCATCTTTATGTTATGATGCGTGCCCCGTTTAAAGGCATTTAAAATTTGTTTCATGGGTTTGCCGTAATCGCGCCAGATGGTGTTGGTTTTACCCTTCATAATGCTGTATTGATGCAGCGCCCAAAAGAACCACAACGAAGAGTCAACGCTGTCGAACGATGCATCTTTGCCATGGCCGACATTGGGAAACAGGCCGTCTTTCATCTGCCGGATCATGGTTTTTAAAACCTCTTTAAAACTTTTTTCGTCATTGCGGGTAAGCGTTAATCCGGGCAGCGAAATAAAAGTGTCGCGACCCCAACGGCCAAACCATGGGTAACCTGCCATAATCATGGTTTTGTTATCCTGTTTAACGATAAACTCTTCGGCAGCGTTAAGCAGGCAGTTTTCAAAGCTGTTGCGAGGGATTCTCTTTTTTATTTCGGCGGAAAATTGCCGTTTAAAATAGGAGGGGGTTTCTTCTTTTAAACCGGCAGAAATTACAATGGAATCGCCTTTTTTCATCTCCACCTCAAAATGGCCGGGAACATAAAGGTCTTCGGTAAAGGGATAGCCTCTTTCCTGCTCTCTTATATATTCGATGTTGTAGTGCCAGTCGGGAACGTGCGTGTATTTTGGTTTTGACGAAAACTGCATATAGACCCTTGAGTACCCTTTGTACATCTGCCAGCTGATGCCGTTTTTTATCTCGCGGTAGCGGGTGTCAACCCAGGTGCTTGCCGTTGAAAGTGAGTGGGTGTTGCGATAGGCCAAAAAGGGGCTTATTTTTAAGGTTACCTTATTTTGGGCATCTTCGAGGGTGTAGCGAATTAAAATACGGTCTTCGTTTTTTGAGAAGATAAATTCCTTCACAAAAACTATTTGCCCCAGGCGATAGGTAATCTTTGGATTGGGATCCGATTCAAAATCGCGGATGTATTTATGCCCCTTCGGAAAAATGACTCCTCCGGCAAACATGCGGGCGCTGATGTGAAAATCGTAGTTGTTGGAAGTGATGGTTTCATCGAGTGTTGATAGTAGAACATGGTTTTTGTCATCAATAAGTGGTTGTGGTACAATAAGTAAACCATGATACTTCCGTGTGTTGGTGTTGATAATAGTGGAGCTGGCATAACTACCCGCCCGGTTGGTTCTTAACAACTCCTTCGACAATGAATACTGAAGGTTTATTAATTGTGTTTTGTCAAAATGTATGTAGCTCATATCCTCTCTTTTTCGTGTCTTTATCCAAACTATTAAATCGCTGCAAAGATAATTAAATCAGGCTATTTAATTGTTCGACGCCATCATATTTTAGAAAGGTTAACAATTAGTTAATACTTCTCCGTTTTGAGGATTTTTAAATGTGTGTTAACAAACGTTTGCACCTTAATTTTGGCTATTATTGTCAGAAAAAAATTTGGCATGAGAAAATTATTGATACTTGTATTAACAGCTTGTTGTTTTGTATTGACCTCAAAAGCCCAACCCAACAAAAAAACACCCCTCGACCATTCGGTTTACGATGGATGGAAAACAATGAAAAATCAGGTTATCTCCAACGATGGCCGTTGGATTGGATATGAAATTGACCCTCAGCAGGGTGATGGCTTTTTGTATGTTTATAGCCTTGATAAAGAATACGTTGATTCCGTACCAAGGGCAACCCATCCGGTGTTTTCGCCGCTGAATAGCTGGATAGCTTACACCATTAAGCCACAGTTTGATACGGTTCGGAAAGCAAAGCTTAAAAAGGTAAAAAAGGATAAGATGCCCAAAGATTCCATTGGAGTACGAATTTTAAAAACCGGCAGGGAGATTAAATACAGTGGTTTAAAAAATTATAAAACCGCCAAAACCAATTCCGGTTGGCTCGCCATTTACCTCGAAAATATCAAGCCGCCTAAGGATACGGTGGCCGACACTACCGGACAGGTAAAGAAAAAACCCAAGGATAAATTTTTTAAAAAAACGGGCAGGCTGCTTTTGCTAAATCCCGTTGAAGGAGATTCAGTGCTTTTTACCCATGTTAGTAAATTCGCTTTTTCGGAAAACGGTACCGCCTGTGCCATGATACAGCTTTCGGGCGATAGTATTGATTCGGTAAGAGTTTCGGTTTTTTATACGCGTACTAAAAAGTCTGTTGATCTGTATCGTAATGCGGGTTATTCCAAAAATATTTCGTTGGATAAAAAGGGCAATCAGGTGGCTTTTACCCTGTCGGCAGACACGGCCAAAAACAAGGCTTTTGGTTTATTTTATTACGACCTTAAAAAGAACAGGCTGACAGATGTTTCGGGAGAAAATTTTAAAAACCTGCACAAAGGCTGGTCGGTGAGTACCCATGGCTCCATATATTTTAACGATGCGGGCGATGAGCTTTATTTCGGACAGGCACCCAAACCGAAGCCTGAACCCAAAGACACCCTGACAAAAGATGAAAAGGTTAGCGTTGACATCTGGACATGGCACGACGATTATTTGCAGCCCATGCAAAAACTGCGGAAAAAATCAGAGCTAAACCGGAGCTACACAACGGTTTTTTATCCTAAAAGTAAAAAGGTGGTTCAGCTTGAAGATGAGCATCTTGAATCGGTTGCCGTCAATAAAAAAGCTGAGGGTAAATATGCTTTGGGATACAATAACAAGCCCTACAGATTAATGACCTCGTGGAATGCCTATTGGTATAAAGATGTTTGGTTGGTAAACCGTGAAACGGGCAACCGTAAACTGATTTTGAAGAAAAGTGATTCGCAGACCTTGCTCTCGCCCAACCAAAAGTTCGTTTTGTGGTACAACAGGCAGGACAGCAGTTGGAACAGTTATAACATTCAATCAGAAAAAAATATTAATCTTTCAAAAAACATTCATGCTCCGTTTTACGATGTTTTAAACGATATCCCCCTGGCTGCCAACCCGTATGGATTTGCCGGATGGACCAAAAAGGGTGAGGCTGTGGTTTACGGCCGTTATGACTTATGGTTGCTTGATCCGGCTGGAAAACAAAAACCCGTAAACCTGACCGGTTTTTATGGAAGAAAAAACAAAATTGTTTTCCGTTACGAGAAATTAGACAGGGAAGCGCAGTTTTTACCGGATGATATGATGCTTTCAGCTTTTAACGATGTTAACAAACAAGCCGGATTTTATACGCTGAACCGGACAACAGCCTCTTTGCAAAAGCTTATAATGGACGACTTTATGTATGGCAGCGTTAAAAAGGCTAAAAACGCCAATGAAATATGCTGGACAAAACAATCGTTTGAGGTGTATCCCGATTTATGGGTGAGCAAGGTAAATTTTCAGGATGCAAGAAAAATATCCGATGCCAACCCGCAGCAAAAAAAATACCTGTGGGGGACTGTGGAACTGGTTGACTGGGTGTCGTTTGATGGCGACTCCTTGCAGGGATTGTTGTACAAACCAGAAAATTTTGACCCCTCCAAAAAATATCCCATGCTGGTCTATTTTTACGAAAGGTATTCCAATTCGCTGCATCGCCATTATGTTCCAAAACCCATCAGGTCGGTAATCAATTTTACCTATTATGTTAGCAACGGTTACCTGATTTTTATTCCCGATATAAAGTACAAAACGGGATATCCCGGGCCATCGGCATTTAGCTGCATCATCAGCGGCACGCAGGCTATGTGCAACCGGCATGACTATATCGACCGCAACAAACTGGGCATACAAGGCCAGAGCTGGGGAGGTTATCAAACTGCATACCTTGTTACTCAAACCGATATGTTTGCCGCCGCCGAAGCAGGTGCGCCGGTGAGTAACATGACGAGCGCTTACGGAGGTATTCGCTGGGGGTCGGGCATGAGCAGGGCTTTTCAGTACGAACAAACGCAAAGCCGCATTGGGGGCGACCTGTGGGACGAATTACCACTGTACATGCTCAATTCGCCCCTGTTTTTTGCACCCCGTGTAAACACACCACTTTTAATTATGCACAACGATAACGACGGAGCCGTGCCGTGGTATCAGGGTATCGAATATTTTAATGCCTTGCGACGGCTGCGAAAGCCTGTTTGGATGCTGGTATATAATGGCGCACCACATAATTTAAAACGCCGTGCCGACGAAAAAGATTTAACCCGCCGCATGCAACAGTTTTTCGATTTTTACCTGAAGGGTGCCAAGGAACCCGTCTGGATGAAAATGGGTATTCCTGCCACTAAAAAAGGCAAAGAGTTTGGGTTTGGGTTCGAGTAAAATAAGGGACATATAAAGAAGCTGTTTAAAGTCTAAGATGTGTTCTATAGATAAAGTACAGTATATTAATA
>WGDP01000200.1 GCA_015493215.1 Bacteroidales bacterium
TAATGTGCGTGCTCACCTTTACGTTAAAGGCATGGGAATTAGTTTTAACGACTTCGTTAACCAGCAACTCCAGACACAAAGCCTTCAAAACTCTAAAAACCCCTTTATTAATGCTCCTTTTTATACCCGAAATTAGCCAAACTCAAGAAAACCACGAAGTGGTTTAATACGAATAACCATCGGTGAAACCGGTGGTTAAAATGATACAAAAATTAAAGAACCCTGAAAAGGGTTCAATAAATTTTGTTGAACCCTTTTCAGGGTTCTAATTTACTTTAACTTCATGTTTCCCTGTACTTTGTACAGGGCTATTCATATTAAATCCCTTCGGGATTTTATTTGGAAAAACAATGGGGCTTTTCATTGAAATATATTTCAAATATTTCAGGCCTGTCAAAATAGAAACTATCTAGTAAAGATTAGTTATAATTTTATTACACAACCTTTTAACGTGTCTGCTTAAATATTTATTTTACAGTTTTCTCACAATAAGTTGCCCGTTGTTGTACCCTGTTACCTTAATAGTATCACCCTTATCGATGTAGGATATTTGCGAAGCGGCATCGTACTGGTCGCCGTCAATAAGTATTTTACCGGCAGGGCGAAGCTGGGTTTGTGCCGTGCCTGTTTTTCCAATCATGGAGCTATACTCTTTTTCGGCTACGGTAAACCCTTCGGAAGCAAGCTGGCGATTGTTGAGTGCAAAGCGGAAAGAGGGAGATTCCAGCAGTCGTTTAGCCAGAAAAATGGAGACAACGATACCGATTGTCATTGAAATAACAACAAGAAAGAAAGCTTTGATAAGGCTGCCAAAGTCGTAATCAAGGGTTCCCGGGCCAATATGTGCAACGAGGCTGAGCGTAAGGCCTGTTGTAATTAACAGAATGCCGGCGAAACCGGTTACGCCAAATCCGGGAATGGCAAAGATTTCCAGCGCCAGCAAAATTAAGCCCACAATAAACAGCAATATTTCCCAATGATTGGCCAGCCCTTCCATGTAGAGTGGTGCAAAATAGAGCAGTGCTGCAACAACGGCTGCTGCCAGTGGAAAACCGATGCCCGGTGTTTGGAGTTCAAAATAGATGCCCCCGATGATAATCATAATTAAAAGGCCGCTAATCATGGGGTTAATCAAAAAGCCTGTAATTTTATCGGTGGCGGTAAGTTGTTGCTTCTCAATATCATATTGGTTGATTCCGGCATGGTGTAGCAGCTCTTTTATGGAGCTGACTTCCGCTTCGCAAAATCCGTTTTTAATGGCTTCGGAAGGAGTAAAAGTAAGTACCTTTCCACTGTCGCTTACTCCGGAAACATAAATCGACGGGTCAACCATTGCCTGTGCAATATCGGGGTTGCGCCCGTTTACTTCAGCGGTTGAGCGCATGATAGAGCGCATATACGATTGATATTTGTCAGGCAGCACTTCTCCCTTTTGATTGACAACCGTTGCAGCTCCCATGCTTGAGCCGGGTGCCATGTATATGCTGTCGCAGGCAATGGAAATCAGCGCTCCTGCCGAGGCCGCATTTTTGTTGATAAATACGTAAACGGGAATTTTTGAATCTAAAATTTTAGTGCGTATGGAGTCGGTGGCATCAAGCATACCGCCGTAAGTGTTCATGTTAATTAGGATGATGTCAGCGTTCAGTGTGCTTGCTTCGTGAAAGGCTTTTTTTACGTGATGCCATACCGGCGGGGCAATCTCTTCACGAATGTTCAGCTCGTAAACAAAAACACGTTTGGTGGTGTCTTCTGCTTGTACACCATAGGTTATAAACAGAGTAACAAATAGCAGTATATAGGCTAACACTCGTTTCATTTATCGGAATTTGCTGATTTTCTCATCCTTTTAATATGTCTTCTTCGTGCGCGGCGCTCCCAATATTTACCCCAGGTAATGTTGGTCCAAATCCTTTCGTGCAGATAGTACAAAATTAATTTTACAACTACATCGGCACTGGTAATAATGGAGGCCGTTTGCAAAACTTCGTTATCGGTTTTGTCGGTATATTGTTTAAATATTATAAAGCTGATTAAAAAGGTTGCCCCGGAAGCTAAAATCCGCCAGCTTATGGCCTTTGAAATACTTCGCCACGGGTTGTCTTTATTAATTTTAGTAACTTTTTCTTTTGTCATAATCCTTAATAAAAATCCTTTTTACAATAGTACAAAACTAAAAACTAATAAACCACTTTTTTTAAAAATATTTATTCAGTTTTGTTAAAAATTCGTTGTGTATGCTGTTGTTTGATGCCACAATTGTTTTGCCGAACAAAAAATCGTTTTTTCCTTTAAAACCGGTAACAAGCCCGCCGGCCTGTTTAACAACAAGCGCACCTGCCGCCACATCCCAGGGGTTCAGGCCATATTCGTAAAACAGGTCGTATCGTCCTGCTGCCACATACGCCAAATCCACAGCCGCCGAGCCAAGGCGCCTTACACCGTGGCTGGTTTTCATAAGATCCTTAAACAGCTCAAGATAAGCGTCCAGCAACGAATAGTCGTAATAGGGAAATCCGGTAGCAATAAGCGAGCTGTCCAAATCGGGTTTTTTAGATACGGAAATTTCCCTGCCGTTTAAAAATGCCGGGCCTCCTTTCCAGGCATAAAAGGCCTCTTCCAAATTTATTTCGTACACAACACCAAGAATGATTTCATCGCCGTCGGTAAGTGCTATGGAGATGGAAAAAAGCGGTACGCCGTGTATAAAATTTGTGGTTCCGTCCAGGGGGTCAACAATCCAGTTAAACCGTCCGGCTTTTTGAAGAGTCTGATCTTCTTCGGCAATAAAACCGGCTTCGGGCAGCATCTTGTTTAGTTCCTGAACCAGCATTTTTTCGGCGGTTTTGTCAACATACGAAACAAAATTGTGCTCGCCTTTTACCTCCACATCTTTTTCTGAAAACTTTTGTGCTTCTTGTGTGATAAATTTCCCCACTCCGCGGGTGAGATTTACTACCTGTTTTGTTAAGATGTCAAGTTTCATGTTCCATGTTATTTGTTAATGACTACTTGATTTGTTGATTGTTTTCGCAAGATAATAAACATAATCAGCCCCGATAAAAACAGGATGGGCGAAATAAGTTCAGCCTGCGTAATAGCCAGCCCGCCAATGTGATAAACATTGTTTACACGAATCAATTCAATTAAAAATCGTTCTGTACCATTAAACATCAGGTAGATGGAAAAGAGCATGCCCGGAATTTTTATGCGTTTACGCAGATACCACAAAATGGCGAAGATAATAATTGCCATGGTAGTTTCGTAAACAGGCGTAGGGAAAACCCCTTGAGCCAGTTGGTAACAATGCGGGCCGGTGCAGCCGGGTATTTTTATGCCGTGGTTGATGATGTTGTGAGGATAGTTGTATGCCCATGCCCAGTCGGGTAAAAAAGAGAGCCATCCTGGTTTTTGCAGGAGGTTTACAATGCCCCAGTCGCCATCGCCGGCAACCTGACAGCCAATTCGCCCAATGCCATAAGCCAGTATAAGACCGGGTGCCGTAATGTCGCCCAACACTTTCCATGAAATACCGTTTTTTTGACCATAATAAATAATTGCAATGGCAGCTGTAATCAATCCGCCATAAAAGGTAAGGCCGCTAAAGGAGAGAGTGGTGCCGATGGGGTCTTTCAGGAAATCGTCAAAGTTTTCAAGCTGGTCGAACAGTTTTGCTCCCACCAGGCCAAAAATAACGGCAATAAAAATTATTTGCCATAAAAGGTCTTTTGGGTGAACCGTAACGGTTTTCCATTGCGGCGGTTTAATTTCTTTTCGTTTTTTATCGTAATAATTCCAACCTGTTAATGCTGCTGCACCAAGGAAGCCAAACAGCCAGCTGCCTTCGCCGGAAAAAATAAAATCCTGCGGGTCGTTGGCAAACGATGAATAGTCCGTAAAGATGCCTGCCAGCTTAAACAGGATAAACAACGAAATAAGAAAAGTAGTTGTCAGCTCACCCATTGTGGCAGGCTTTCCAACCTGAATTTTTTTTGTTCTGGCTTTTAAGAGGCCTTCTTTTTCTTTTCTTTCCAGCTCTTTGTATAAAGTCCATCCGGAAAATAAAAAAGCCATTGCCAGAAAAAAGCCGTAGCTCTGAATGGGAAGGTTCAGGCTGGTACCAAACCAATCATTTATTAAGTCGCTGATTTTCGGATACATAATATTGTTGTTATTGCAAGGGTAAAAGTAGTAAAAAAGGTGCTTGAGAAGGAGAATATTATGTGTTACCTGTTTTTATTAACTTCATCATTAAAATCACGATTCCCCATTAGCTTTTGTTACTTTTGCAAAAAAAAAACACTATGAGCATAAAAGATAACCTGCTTCGGCTACACAGGGAACTTCCGCCGGAAGTGAAACTAATCGCTGTTTCAAAAACCAAACCGGTTGAAGCAATTGAGGAGGCTTATGCCGCCGGACAAAAGGTGTTTGGCGAGAATAAAGCACAGGAGATGGCGTTAAAGTATGAACAGCTGCCCACCGATATTGAATGGCATTTTATAGGCCATATGCAAACCAATAAGGTTAAATATATTGCCCCTTTTGTAAGCCTGATTCACTCTGTTGACAGTTTGAAAGTGTTAAAGGAGATTAACAAGCAGGCAGTTAAAAACGATAGGATTATCAGCTGCCTGCTTCAGTTTCATATTGCCGAAGAGGCTACCAAGTTCGGCCTTAACCTCGAAGAAGCCGAAGCATTGGTTAAAGCAAAAGCTGCCTATAAGAATGTTAGAATTACGGGCGTAATGGGAATGGCTACTTTTACCGATGACAAAGCGCAGGTGAGGAGGGAGTTTAAACAGTTGCATGGCTACTTTGAGTTTTTAAAAAATAAGTATTTCACCAAAGATACTTCCTTTAAAGAACTGTCCATGGGCATGTCGGGCGATTATCCTGTTGCTGTTGAAGAGGGGAGTACAATGGTGCGCATCGGCACCCTTATTTTTGGCAAACGAGATTATACTAAATGAGCTTGTTTAAAGTTAACCTCATAGTATTGCTTTTTCAGCCATCAAACAATAACATAACATGATTACATACGTACTTTTTATTGTAGGCTTTATCGTTTTGATTTACGGTGCTCATAAGCTGGTTGAGGGAGCTTCGAACCTCGGCGTTAAAGTAGGATTGTCGCAGGTTGTGGTGGGTATGACCATTGTGGCTTTGGGTACTTCGCTACCGGAGCTTTTTATCAATATTTTTGCCAGTGTCAGAGGAAATACGGCGCTGGTAATTGGAAACGTGCTGGGAAGCAACATTGCCAACACCTTTTTAATTGTTGGCGTGGCAGCGGTAATCTATTCCATTAAGGTGAGTAAAAAAACTGCATCGGTAATGATACCCGGTTCTGTTTTTGCTGCTGTAGTGCTGCTTGTGCTTGCCAACGATGCGGTATTTGGGCGAGCTACGCAGGAAATAGGCCGTGCGGATGGGGTGGTGTTACTTATCTTTTTTGTGGGGTTTCTTTATTACACACTTTTTAAACCCGATAAATCGGATGTGGATGATGCTGATGTTCAGATAAAAACCATTTCGATTGGTTTATCGTTGCTTTATATTATAATAGGAGTGGCAGGACTTTATTTTGGCGGCGACTGGATTGTAAAAGGAGCCGAACAGATTTCTATTGATTTGGGTGTTTCGCAGTCGGTAATCGGATTGACCCTTATTGCGGGTGCCACCTCCCTGCCCGAGCTGGTAACTTCCATTATTGCCGCCACCAAAAAAAATTCGGCCATGGCCATTGGCAATGCGGTGGGTTCCAATATTTTTAATATCTTTTTTGTGCTTGGCGTAAGTGCTGTAATCCGCCCGATTCCGTTTGATGCCTCACTCAATTTTGAAATAATTATGGTTATTGCTTCGGGGTTGCTTTTGTGGGTATTTGTTAAATGGACCGGCAAAACCGACAACCTTATCAATAGGGTTGAAGGTATTTTTCTTATAGCTGCATACCTCCTTTTTATATTTTACAGTGTCCTATTTCAGTAACCCGTAAACATTTGTTGCATGAAATCTGCCTTGATGAAGTTTTTATTTATTTTTTCTGTTCTGTTTTTTCTATTGCTTAGCCCTGTTGCGGGAAAAACCAAAAAGGATAAAAAAACTTCGGGGCAAACCGCTTTAAAAGGTAGTTTGAATAGGGCATTGTTGTTTCCTGTTGCTAAAAAAATCAATAAAACCGCATACAAGGGTTTTCGGTTTCCGTATGCATGGGGAGCCGGCATCGAGGGCTTTACTTTTGAGCAAAAATATGTGGCCAATAAGCTTACGCTCCACAATGAAGTTATTACCGCCTATTCCGATTCGCTTACGCAGGACATTACCGGAGGTGGATCGCGGGTGGTGGTCAGGCCTGATATCTGGGTGTTGCCATACTTAAATCTTTACGGACTGGTGGGTTTTGCCCATGGTTATTTGGAACCTGACATTACGGCCAATGGTATCAATCTGGAAATTCCATATCAGGACACTGTGTTCACTGTATTTGTTGATACTACGGTAGTTATTAACAAGCCCACCCGCTACAATGGTTCGGTGTATGGCTTTGGCGCCACTGCCTTTTATGCCTATAACGGCTATTTTGTGGAGGTTGATTATAACTATTCGGAAGTGCACCCGCAGGGAATGGACAGTAAACTGGTATCACACCGGTTTAGCCCACGAATAGGTAAAGAATTCACGGTTGGAAAAGGTAACAATACAGGAGCAATATGGCTTGGGGCATCGTGGTTGGAAGATTCGCAAACACTTACGGGGGTGGTGAATGTTCGTGAAGTTGCCGGCGATTTGGCCAATTATATTGGCGAAGAGGCCATTTATACGGCTGCTATTAATCCTGTTACAAGATGGAATGTTTCGGTAGGAGGTTCCTTTACCATTAATTACCACTTTAATTTTGCCGTCGAGATTGGCTTTTTACAACGGCAAAAACTGGCTGTGGGATTTATGTACCGGCTTTAGTATTTAATTTTTTAATAATCTTGATTTCTTTGGAAAGAAATTCCAAAATTCAAATTCTAAATTCCAAACCAGCCTGCCATCCTTCGGCTGGTAAACGGCTGGCAGGTAAGTTCCAATTTTCAATTTTTAAAAATCAAATCACATAGTTACTGTTTTGGTTATTGAGATTTGTTTCTTGTTTCTTGTTTCTTGTTTCTTCTGATTTGTTAGTGTACCTTAACAATAAAATAATTTTTCTTGCCTTTTTGAACCAGAATGTATTTACCATTAAGCAAATCGTCTTCCGAAATCTGATAGTCTTCTTTTATTTTTTGCTTGTTGATGGAAACTGCGTTATCCTTTAACATTCGTCTTGCTTCGCCATTGGATTTAAAGGCTTTTGCCTTTGCCGATAAAAAGTCGAGGATACCGATTTGGTCGAGTTCTTCTTTGGCAACTTCCGATTGAGGAACACCTTTAAACACATCAAGAAAAGTTTTTTCGTTCAGTTTTTTCAGGCTCTCGGTGGTTCCTTTGCCAAATAAAATCTGCGAAGCCTCTACGGCAGCATTGTAAGCCTCTTCGGAGTGAACCGTAATGGTAATTTCTTTGGCCAGCGTTTTTTGCAACAGTCTCATGTGCGGCATCTCGTTGTGCTCGGCAACAAGTTTTTCAATGGTATTTTTGTCGAGAAGGGTAAATATTTTAATGTATTTGGCTGCATCTTCATCCGACACGTTGAGCCAAAACTGATAAAATTCGTAAGGTGAGGTTTTTTCGGGATCAAGCCAAATGTTGCCGCTTTCGGTTTTTCCGAATTTACCCCCGTCGGCTTTGGTGATTAGCGGGCAGGTAAGCGCAAAAGCATTGTTTTCGTGTCCCAGCTTGCGGCGTATCAGCTCGGTGCCTGTGGTGATGTTGCCCCATTGGTCGGCACCACCCATTTGTAATTTGCAGTTTTCGTGCTGATAAAGATGCAGGAAATCATAACCTTGTACCAGCTGGTATGAAAATTCGGTAAACGACATGCCCGATTTGTTGTCGGGGGAGATACGTTTTTTTACCGACTCCTTCGACATCATGTAGTTAACGGTAATGTGCTTGCCGATCTCTCTGATAAATTCCAGAAAGCTGAATTTTTTCATCCAGTCGTAATTGTTTACAAGGATGGCTTTGTTGTCGGCATCGCTATCAAAGTCTAAAAATTTGGCAAGTTGTTTTTTTAAGCAGGCTTCGTTGGCACGCAGTGTTTCTTCGGTTAAAAGGTTACGTTCGGCCGATTTCCCCGAAGGGTCGCCAATCATTCCGGTGGCGCCTCCCAGCAAAGCAATGGGTCTGTGGCCGGCAAGTTGCAGGTGTCGCAGCATCATAACGCCCACAAGATGGCCAATGTGTAGCGAATCGGCCGTGGGGTCGATACCAACATAGCCGCTGGTCATCTCTTTTAACAACTGCTCTTCGGTTCCGGGGGTAACATCATGTATCATTCCCCTCCAACGTAACTCTTCAACAAAATTTTTAAGTTTCATACTGCCGGTTATTTTTTGCGCAAAGATAACTTTTTGGTAATTATTCGGTGTGATGAGCCGGCAAATATTATGTTGCTATTGGTTATTTGTTTATTTTTGACCTGAATGATGCTTGTTAATTCTAAACCCTGATGCCATGAACAGAGCTGTGTTTCCCGGATCGTTCGATCCCATTACGTTAGGACATGTTTCGGTTGTAAATCGTGCACTACCGCTTTTTGACGAAATTATCATTGCCATTGGCATCAATTCGGAGAAAAGAAGCATGTTTAGCTCGTTACAGCGAAAACAGTGGGTTGAAAAAGTGTTTAAGGATGAACCGAAAGTGAGGGTGGATACCTTTGAAGGACTTACGGTTGACTATTGTAAAAAAGTGCATGCCCGCTTTATTTTACGCGGATTGCGTACCTCTGCCGATTTTGAGTTTGAGCGCGGAATTGGCCAGGTAAACCGGAAACTTGCCCCTCAAATTGATACCATCTTTATATTAACGGAAGCAGAATATACACCGGTTTCTTCTTCCATAGTGCGCGATGTGGTTCGGCACGGGGGCGATATCTCGGGACTGGTTCCCGATGTGGTTAAGCTGTAGCCGGGCATTTGTTGCCTGTACGTTGATTTTGACTGCTTTCACTGAAAACTATTGGAACTATGTATTGGTCGGCACGGCCTTTTGTGAGAATCTTTTTCTTTTTTGCTGCCGGAATTTTTCTCTTTTTTAAAATTGATTTTTTTCGGGACACATCTCTTTTTATCTTTCCGGTAACCATTTTTATTCTTCTTTTTATTGCTTACCTGTTGCTTCCCAAACGGTTGCCTTTTAATTGGCACTGGATTAAAGGTGTTGTTCTGGCAATAGCACTTATGGTTACAGGTGTTTTTGTTGCAAGGTTGCATTATCCTTTACAGGAGATGAGTGCACAACAGGTGAAGGGATCGTTTCTTGGTATTGTAAGTAATCAGCCGTCCGAAACGGAAAAGTCGTTGAAAGTCAAAGTAGAGGTTGTTAAGAAGCTTGACTCGTTGAGCGGGAAGTTACCGGGATATGTGCTGCTCTATTTTGAAAAGGATAGTGTAAATAAATTACATTATGGCGATGTGGTTTTGTTTTCCGCCACGCTAAAAACGCCTGATGGTCCTTCAAATCCTGAGGAGTTTAACTACAATTGGTTTTTAAAAGCAAGAGGGGTGTCGCTGGTGGGGTTTGTGCCGCGGGGTAGTTTCAGAATTGTGGGAAATAAGCCGCCGAACAGGCTGCTGGCTTTTGCCATCAGCTTGAGGCAGAAAATATTGAAGGCACTCAAAAATAACGGCTTATCAGGTGATGAGTATGCCGTTGCTGCTGCCATTGTTTTGGGTTATGACGATATGATGGATGATGCCATACGCCAAAACTACCAAAGAGCCGGTGCCATGCATGTACTTTGTGTTTCGGGGCTGCATGTGGGGGTTATTTATTTGGTAATGATGACTTTGTTGCAATTTTTGAACAAAAGTAAAAAAGGGAAAATAGTTAAAGCGATTTTGCTGCTGCTGTCGGTTTGGATGTATGCTTTGCTTACAGGATTGGCTCCGTCGGTGATGCGCGCAACGGTGATGATAAGCTTTATAATTATCGGCAACGAGGTTGAACGCGACAAAGATGCCTACAATACACTCGCCATGTCGGCGGTTTTTTTGCTGCTTTACAATCCCGGGTTTTTGTTTAATGTGGGCTTTCAGCTTTCGTATGCGGCGGTATTGGGCATTGTTACCTTTTACCGGCCGCTTGTAAGGTTGCTGTATGTTAAAAATTTGATATTGAGAAAAGCATGGGAAGCTACGGCAGTTTCGTTGGCTGCGCAGCTTGGCGCCTTTCCGGTGGCGGCACACTATTTTCACTTTTTTCCAACCTGGTTTTTGCTGAGTAACCTAATTGTTATGGTGTTTTCAACGGTTATAATCTCAACAGGAATGCTGTTTGCTGCTGTTTCGTGGATTCCGGTGGTGTCGGGAGGTGTGGCTTTTGTGTTGTCGGGATTGATTTATTTAATGAACTATTTAATCGAATTGGTTGGTCATTTGCCCTGGTCGGGGGTTGAAGATTTATGGTTTCCATGGTTTGAGGTTGCATTCGTTTATCTTGCTGTTTTGTTTGCCTTTGTTTTTCTGCAAAAGAAAGAGCCTAAGTTCATTATTCCGTTTTTGAGTACGGCGTTGCTATTGGTTTTGTTTCAGGTTGGCCATAGATATAATGTACTAACGCAACATAAAATAATAGTTTACAATGTGGGGAAAAAACACAGTGCCATCGACTTTGTTAATGGAAATAATCATGTCCTGTATTGCGATTCGGTGCTGCTTAAGGAACCCAAAGGATTGGAATATGCAACTGATAACCTTAGGATAAAACTCGGACTCAAAAAAAATACAAAACCTTTACCTGCAAATTTTTCCAATGGTAAACTCAATCTTTGGGTTAGTCATAATATTTTTGTTTTTAACGGAATGTCAGTGGCACTGATTGATGATGATAGTTTTGTTTCCGGTTCAAAACCGTTAAAGGTTGATTGGGTTATTTTTTCGGGAAGCCGGAAGGTAGATGTTGATAAATTGATGCAAACCATCTCGTTTAAAAGAGTAATAATTGAGCCGATGGGATACCATAAAGGTACGGAGAAACTGATAAGCAGGCTTTCGGCAAAGGGTGTCCGGGTTTACAATGTTGAAGAGAGTGGGGCTTTTGTTTATAATTTTTAGGTGGATGTTTCCGGTTTTGAAGGGTATTGAAGTTGTTTAGATAGTACCCAAGATCTTTTAGATTTGCCCGTCTGAACAAGCCTCTTTGGCGCGGGTGCCTGAATGATGTAGCCGGGTAGAGGCGGGAATTTGAAAGGCAACAATACTCATATATACAGATTGTTACGACATTCGGATTGCAAATCCGAACGAGCTTATGAGGTAAATCTGAACGAGCTTATAAAATCCTGAAGGGATTTAATATGAATAGCCCTGTGCGAAGTGCAGGGAAACAAACGGAAGAAATAAAATATAACCCTGAAGGGGTTAAACAAAAATTATTGAACCCTGCAAGGGTTCTCTTGAGTTTGGATTTAACTAGATAAAAAAATCAGGACAAATGTTATTGTTTTGATTTTTTTATTTACTTTTGTAT
>WGDP01000201.1 GCA_015493215.1 Bacteroidales bacterium
GACCAATATTTAGTAATGGTAGCCAGCGACCGTATTTCGGCCTTTGACGTGGTGCTGCCACGGGGCATCCCTTATAAAGGTCAGGTACTAAATCAGATAGCTTCCAAATTTTTGGATGCCACGGCCGATATTGTTCCCAACTGGAAACTGGCAACGCCCGACCCCATGGTTACCGTCGGCCATTACTGCAAACCGTTTCCGGTAGAAATGATCATCAGAGGTTACCTTACAGGTAGCTCGTGGCGAACCTATAAAAGCGGTGCCCGCGAAATATGCGGCGTGCCCATCCCGGTAGGAATGAAAGAACATCAAAAATTCCCGGAGCCCATTGTAACGCCTACCACCAAAGCCGATGAAGGACACGACGAAGACATCTCCAAAGAGGAAATTATAAAGCAGGGGCTGGTTTCGGAAGCGGATTACGAGAAGTTGGAACAATACACCCGGAAGCTGTTTCAAAGAGGTACCGAAATTGCTGCCAAACAGGGATTGATTTTGGTTGACACCAAATATGAGTTTGGCAAGGTGGGTGACCGGATTTATCTTATTGATGAAATTCATACCCCCGATTCGTCACGTTACTTTTATGCCGATGTGTATGAAGAGCATTTTAAGAAAGGGCTGCCTCAAAAACAACTTTCAAAGGAGTTTGTTCGAGAATGGCTTATGGATAACGGCTTTCAGGGAAAAGAGGGGCAGCAGGTTCCTGAAATGACCGATGAATTTGTGAAAAGTGTATCGGAACGGTACATCGAGCTTTACGAACAGGTAACAGGTGAAAAATTTCAGCGTGCCCGGCCCGAAAACATCCTGCAGCGAATTGAAAAAAATGTAAACAGCTATTTGTCGGATAAATAAACATTGGCCGAACTTGTTTAAAGTTAACCCAATGATAATGAGTGTAAAATATTGCAAATCAGAAAATGAATTCCACATTCCCCTCCTTGGAGAGCCTGTCCCGACATTTGTCGGGAGACTTTTGTCGGGAGGATAAAGGGGTGGGTTTCCCCTCCTTGGAGAGCCTGTTCCGACATTTGTCGGGAGACTTTTGTCGGGAGGCTTAGGGGTGGGTATTCCCCTCCTTGGAGGGGTTAGGGGTGGGTTTAAAAAAGATATTCACTTTTCTGGTTTACAATATTTTACTGGTAGTTCAAATAAAAGACTTTAAACAAGTTCGCTTAAATGAAAAAAAGGTGAAACTAAAATACCTGTTCATATTGTGTTTGGTTGGCTTTATGCATCTTTCTGTATTTGCGCAAAACTTCTTTGTTTCAGGAACAGTATTAAATAAAAATAGCCACCAGCCGGTTCAAAATGTTAACATTCAGGTTTTGCCGAATAATAAGTTCGGATACATTACAAATAAAGATGGAAAGTTTTTACTGGAAGCAGGTAAGGGTATTGTTACTTTAAAGTTTTCACACATATCGTTTAAAACCAAAATAGTTATTTTAAACGAAAAAAGCGCCTCCGATACCAATCTGTTGGTTTTGTTAACTCCCAAATCTTATACGCTTGATGAGGTACTGATTAACGATAAAAGATACCAAACAATCTACAAAAAACATAAGCAATCGGTTATTGATTATGCCCTTTACAAGGACAGGATATTTTTTTTAGTAAACGATTATAGTGATGGCAAAACCAAAATGTTTTCGGTTAGCAGCACTTTAACCGATACCATCTTTATTAATCCGCCCTGTAAACCGAAAAAACTAATTATCGACTTTTACCATAATCTTGAGTTGGTTTCAAAATCGGATTCTGCCTATCAGATTCTAATAGATAATAACCATATTAATTTTTTGAAGCCCTTTTCTTTCGAGAAGCTTTCGAAATTAAAAGAGTTGTACGATTTTAAAATCGGAAGCAGATATTATTATTCAGATTTTGAAACGGTTATAAAAGATAAAATCAATTACGGATATGTAGATACGCTTGATAAAAAAGAGATTGTATTTTACTCAATATTTGATGATGATAAGGTTGATTATTTTTATGATGTGTTGAAATTCAAAAGAAGCAATACTTTCAGGGTTCTAATTATTCCTCCGGGAGAAAAAAGAAGAGAATATGTAACAAAACATTATAACTCAGGGGATTTATATCTTGATGAAATCTGGTTTTACAACAATATATCAAACATATTTTTCAATATAAATAATGATGTATATATTATTGATAATGTAAATAACAAACTGTTATTATTTGATAAAAACGGAAACAGGATAGCCAGGGTGTCAATTACTTGTGACAGCAGCGACAATAAAACGTGTCAACTGCTGCAAACCGAAGGAGGAAGAATATGGAAAAACAAGGTTGTTGTTGATTTTTACAATACTAAGAGGGTTTACTTTTTATGGAAGCAAGGGGTGAAAACGGAACTTTACAGCCTAACGTTAAACACAGGGAAAATAACCTATCTTAAAACGATGCCCCATATTTTTCCAAAAAAAATTACCGTTTATCGCAACAAGGTTTACTATTTATACCAACAACCCGGGAATTTAAGGAACTTTGGCTTATACAGGGCAGCGCTTTAGTTGTGAGATTGAAAAACAAACCATACACAGCAACATGAAGGTTATTATCTTTTTAGCGATGTTTTGATTTTAAGAATTTAAAGTGGTTGAGTCTAATAGGATGACCCAGGTAAAGTGGGAAAATGACATTGTAAAATATCAAAACGGTTCTTTTTGTAAATTACGATTTACAAAAAACGATATATTTTGTTTAGTTGTGTTTACATAATTATTTTCCTTACTTTTATGCGTTGTTTTGTGGTACCGGTAGTTGCCAAAGCTATATGACCGGCGGTTTTTGATGGTGTTTTTTACGTTGACACCATTCATCCGCCAACATTGCTTAAAAGATGAAATATATCGAATGAACTTGTTTAGAGTTAACCATTTACAAATGAAAAAATTAACCTTAAGCATAGTCTTAATCATTTACGCGTTCACCCATTTGGTTGCGCAAGACAGTACCCTGATAACCGGCCATGTTAACAGTGCCGCAACAAACAAAGGTATTGAGTATGTTAACATCGGGATAAGGGGGAAATCGTTTGGAACCGTATCTGATAACAGCGGCAGGTTTTCGCTTTTAATGCCTGTTAGATTCTTTAAAACCGACAGCCTGACATTCTCCTGCATCGGTTACAAAACAAAGAAATTAAAGATTTCGGAGATGTCAGTTCCCGAAAAAAGTATTGTTTTACTTTCTCCCGAAACCATCCGGCTTGATGAAGTAAATATTAAATCAAAGACATTAAAAAGCCGGACAAAAGGTGATGTCTCAAGAAAAAACTCCATTGTACTTGCTCTTTCCACATCATCCATGGGGCATGAAATTGGTACGGTAATAAGATTGCCCGATAAGCAGGTATATCTGAAAGATTTTAATTTTCACATTATTAGCATCCGCCCCGATTCGGCAAAGTTCAGGTTGAATATTTATACCTATAACAAGGAGATTGGCAAAAACATACTTTCCGGTCCCATATATTTTACGGTCCCTAAAAATGCTTCCGGCGATTTTACCGTTGATTTAACAAAATACAACCTTGTGGTGAAAAACGATATTTTTGTATCGGTTGAAACGGTTGCCGTTTATACTTCAAAAGGCCCCGATCCGGATAAAAAATTCGACCAATACTATTACGACAGGATTAGTATTTCGGGAACGGTGTTGGGTACGCCATCGTTTACTCGAAAAGTGAGCCTCGACAACTGGGAAAAACTGGGATATTCGTTTGCTCCAGGGTTTTGGATGACAGTGGCTTATTAAACACCGGTGTTAACGGCTTATTTAAAGCTGTTGTTGATTGACAATGTCAACCTTTCGTGTCTCCACGCACCGACAGCGTTCCACATGAAAGGTTTGGTGGGCAAAACCTTTTCGGTCGAGGCAGGCATGTGCGGTGGGGTCCGGAAAGGTTGGGGTGCTTGCCTACAGGAAGGTTCCAACGGGCAAACCTGAAAGAGCTCCGGTTGGTGACTGTCGTTTTGCTTAACAGGTGCTACGGCAAAAACAAACAGCTGTCACCATAGCTCAAAAAACGAAAACTGTTTTTTAAGGCAAAATCGTACGCCTCTTTCCACCGCTCTCCAATAAGTGCCGACACCAGCAGCAGCAGGGTGCTTTTGGGTTGGTGAAAGTTGGTAATTAAACCGGTTGCCAGCCTGAATTGATATCCGGGGGCAATCATTAACCGCGTTTCACCTTTCAACTCTTCAAGATTATTTTGCTCGAGTGTATTGATTAATAAGGTTAATGCTTCTCCGGTGCTAAAATCACCGGGAATTTCCAACTCGTAAGGATCCCATTGGTTTACTTCAAAACTGTTGGTTAACCCCAATTTGATTTTCAGCGCCATCCAAAAGAGACTTTCTATGGTGCGCATGCTTGTGGTTCCAACAGGAATAACAGGGTTTCCTAGCTGCTTGAGCAGGCTTTTAAGTACCTTTTTTGAAACAGCCACCTTTTCGGTATGCATCTCATGCTCCCTGATGGTTTCGCTGGATACGGGTTTAAAGGTACCCGCACCCACATGCAGGGTAACTTTTTGAGTTTGAATGCCTTTTTCGGTAAGCTGTTGCAAGATGTTATCGGTAAAATGAAGCCCTGCCGTGGGTGCCGCAACCGATCCGTCGAACCTGGCATACACCGTTTGGTAACGTTCTTTATCTGATTCCACCGCTTCGCGATGCAGATAGGGCGGCAGCGGAATCATACCCGAAGCTTCCAATATATGAGAAAAAAGAATCTCCTCAGGTTCCCACGAAAATGAGATTAAAAAGGAGCCGGAAAGCTGTGCTTCTTTTGTGGCTTTAAGTTGTACCGGCACTCCGTCAACAACAACCTCTGACATTAACTCCCCCGATTTCCACCTTTTTGCATTGCCCACAAGACACTTCCAAACCACAGGCGGTTTTTGCTGAAAGGCAAGCTGAAAATCGTTGGTTGGTTTAACGGGTTCCAGACAAAATATTTCAATGGTGGCGCCTGTTGTTTTTTTAAAAAGTAAGCGAGCCTGAATAACCTTGGTTTCGTTAAAAACAAGCAGCCCATTTTTTGGTATTAAATCGGGTATTTGCTTAAAAACTTTTTCTGAAAGATGTTTACCTTTAAGATAGAGCAACTTGGAGAGATGCCGTTCGTTCAACGGAAATTTGGCAATCCTGTCATCCGGCAAAGGATAATTATACTCTTCTATCTTTATTTTGTAGGGATCAGACATTTAAATCCTGTTAAATTTGGCGGAAACTCAAAATTTGAGGGGCAAAAGTAAAAAAACCTGCTATCATAACGATAACAGGTTTGAAAAGTTTAGTGTCAATGGTTGTGCTAACAATTTTAGGAGTGACCACCAACCACAATACGCATAATTTTAATATTCAAAACCAACCATCTCCAGGCCTGGTAAATAATACATCTTCTGAAAAACATGGTTGTTTTTGTGGGCATAGGCGGATACGATTCATCGGAGTATGCCACGGTACGATTTTGATTTACATCTTTTGCCATAATATTTTATTTTTTTATTGTTCTACAAAATTTTATTCGGGTAATAACCACCAAAACGGATAGCCTTTGGCTTTGTGCAAAAACATATAGTGCATAAACCATTTCAGCCAGTGGCCTGCCAGTCCGGCTTCGCCAACGGTGTAACGCAGGTCGCGGCCGTAAAGCGGATATTTGTCCCAGTCCTGTACAATGGGATGCACAGTCATGGTAGCAGCAGCACCGTTAAGCAACCCATACCCGGCTGACACAATACAGGCAGCTCCCATTTTTGCCATGGAGGCTTTATGTTTCATTTTTGGTTCCCCCGATTTTATCCAGTCGATAATATTATCGGCAATAATCTTACCGATTACCCCTGATGGCATTCCGGTACGAGGAGGAGCAGGAAAAATAGGCGTTCCATTGGGACTTTTCATGGGTTTTGAAATGGAGTGCGGCGGTGCAAAAGCAATACCGGCGGCAAAAATATTTCCGTAATCCGGATTTTGATAAGTAGAAGGCCAGTCGTTGGCACTCCACTCTTCAAAAGGTTTGGGTGTGTAATCGGCGTCCACAACCATAAATCCGTTTGGTTTAAAAAGTTTGGAGGTGATGTCTTCACCGTTTTTATCGGCAGCAGTTATTCCGTTTCCGGTAAAGGCGGGTATCAACATCGAAAAATCATATTCAATCTCGCCTTCGCTGCCATCCAGTGTTTCGTAGTAAATTTTTGAATCGTCAACTTTCTTTACTCCGGCTCGTTTTATCCATTTAATGTTACGTTGTTTAAGAAACGACTCTGTAAAAGTTTTGGTGCTTGTAATATATCCACCTCTTTTAATATAGGCGCCACCCATACCAAAATCGCCCAATTCATATTCGTTGGTAATCCAGGTGATGGTTGCTAAATCGCTTAAGTTACGGCGTTTAAGTTCCCAGGCAACATTTAAAATGTACTCAAAAGCGGCACCCTGACACGTTGCACCGGGATGGCCGGTTCCAATAACAAAATTCTGCTTTTCGCCCTTTTTCATTTTTTCAATCGACTCTTGCAGCTTTTCCCAAGCCTCGGCAGCATGGCTGAAGGAGCAAACCGAAACAGTGTGCTGTCCGGGGCCAATGCCGGGTGTTTTTTCAAAGGCAAGCCGTGGTCCGGTGGCATTGATTAAAAAATCATAATCCACAGTCTCTTTTTGTCCCACCTTGTCTTGTCCGGTGTACTCAATAGTAACAAAAGGCCTTTCCGAATCTTTACTCCCTTCGGGATGAATGGAAAGTGCTTTTGCCTGTTTAAAAACAATGTTTTGTTTTTTGTAACGATTTTCCAGGCGGAATTTTACCTGATCAGGGGTCATCCTGCCCACCCCAATCCAAATGTTCGATGGAATCCAATGATAGTGCATGGTTGGTGCAATAACAACAACTTCATGCTTTCTGCCCAACTTTTTTTTAAGCCATGCCGAAGCTGTATGTCCTGAAACACCGGCACCCAAAACGACTACTTTTGCCATAATTTGTATTTAGTTTAAATTAAAAATCGGCTCAAATGTACTACTAATTTCCGACTTATCCAAATACAGGCCAATGCTTTACAGCTAATACAGGCTTATGAAATGCACATTTTAAGGTCAAAATAACAATAGGTGTAAAGAAATAATTAAATTTGAAAAAAAATTTATATGAGTTTAAAAAGTTACATTCCAAACACAATAACGCTTTTGAATTTAACCATGGGGGTTTCTTCCATTTACTTTTCATTTCAGGGTACTTTGGAAGGTTTGGCCATGGCCGGTTATTTAATTTTTGTTGCCGCTGTGTTCGATTTTTTCGACGGATTTGCAGCAAGGTTGTTAAATGCCAAATCGGATATTGGATTACAACTTGACTCTTTGGCCGATATGGTTTCCTTTGGTGTGGCACCCGGTTTTATTTTGTATCAAATGATTATTTTGAGTCATGGAAAACCCATGGACATGCTGCATGGTTTTAACCTGTTTCCCCTTTGGGCCATGTTAATTCCATGGGGCGCTGCTTTGCGGTTGGCAAAGTTTAACACCGACGACAGCCAGCAGATGGGTTTTAAGGGGATGCCTACACCGGCTTTGGCTTTTCTGGTGGCTTCGTTGCCCATTATCAGAAAAACGTTGTACTTTAATCAGGATATGATTTACATGATTTTTACAAACTCCTATTTTTTGGCGGCTACAGCCATTGCAGGCTTCTTTTTAATGACATGCAGTTTCCCGATGTTTGCATTGAAGTTTAAAAACTACAAGTGGAAAGGAAATGAGTTTAGATATTCATTTTTGGTGGTATCCGCTGTTCTTCTGATTCTGTTTCAGGTGGTTGCCATTCCGTTTATTATCGCGTTGTATCTGTTTTTGTCGTTAATTATTTACTTGTCGAATATGCAATACGACTAAAGCTAATTTTTCTTTTTACGTAATTCGAAATTTTTGCCCAAATACACTTTGCGAACATGCTCATCTTCTGCCAACTCTTCGGCAGTTCCTGCTTTTAATATGGAACCTTCAAACAAAAGGTAGGCTCTGTCGGTAATGGTAAGTGTTTCGTGTACATTATGATCGGTAATCAGAATGCCGATGTTTTTTTCTTTAAGTTTTGCCACAATCGATTGAATATCTTCAACGGCAATGGGATCCACACCTGCAAAGGGTTCGTCCAGTAAAATAAATTTGGGATCAACAGCCAGGGCACGTGCTATTTCGGTTCTGCGGCGTTCTCCGCCTGAAAGTTGTATCCCTTTACTCTTGCGAATATGTTGTAAACCAAACTCATCTATTAACGATTCCAGTCTTTCTTTACGCTGTTGTTTGGTTAAATCGGTAAATTCCATCACCGCATTTAAATTGTCTTCCACCGACAAGTGTCTGAACACCGATGCTTCCTGTGCCAGATAGCCAATCCCCAATTTAGCCCTTTTGTACATTGGCATGTCGGTTATCTCTTTATCCTCCAGATAAACATGTCCGTCAAATGGCTTAATAAGGCCTACTATCATATAAAAGGTGGTGGTTTTTCCGGCGCCATTGGGGCCGAGAAGTCCCACTATCTCACCTTGGTTAACTTCTACCGAAACTCCTTTTACAACAGTACGTTGACGGTATTTTTTAATAAGTTTTTCAGTGTAAAGCTTCATGTGTTTACTTTTATGCAGTGTGATGTTTTTATTTAAAAAATTCCTTCCTTTAAAATATCATGTAGATGAATGATGCCAACATATTTATCTTTATCCATAATGGGTAGCTGGGTAATATTATTTTCTCTCATTATGGTTAGTGCATTAATGGCCAGCTCATCTTTTTGAATTGTTTTTGGGTTTTTTGTCATAATATCCAATGCGGTAAGGTGTCGAAAATCGGTGTGCTTCTCCAACATTCTTCTTAAATCACCATCCGTAATAATGCCTATCAGCTTTTCATCTTTAATCACAGCGGTTGTACCCAGCCGTTTTGACGAAATTTCGATAATAATATTTGTCACCTTTTCATCGGCATCAACTTTGGGTACCTCGTTGTTTACCGCTAAATCTTCGGCTCTGAAAAACATTCTTTTTCCCAGGGCGCCTCCCGGATGAAACTTGGCAAAATCGGATGCCGAAAACCCACGCAACTCCAACAGGCTTATGGCCAGTGCATCACCCATAACCAGTTGTGCCGTTGTGCTCGAAGTGGGGGCAAGGTTGTTGGGGCAGGCCTCTTTTTCGACGGTAACATCTAAAATATAATCAGCCTGCTTGGCTAAATACGATTTTGTGTTGCCAACCATTGCAACCAAAGTGTTTTTCCGGTGTTTTATTAACGGAACCAGCACCTTAATTTCAGGAGTTTCTCCGCTTTTTGAGATGGCCACAACAACATCACCGGGACGTACAAGTCCGATGTCGCCATGAATGGCATCGGCAGCATGCATAAAAACAGAGGGGGTGCCGGTGGAGTTTAAAGTTGCTACAATTTTAGTGGCAATGTTGGCACTTTTACCAATTCCGGTAATTACCACCCGGCCTTTTGTGTTAAATATCAGCTTTACCGTGGCAATAAAATGGTCGTTAATGGAGTTTACAAGGTTTTTAATGGCTCTGTTTTCCTCGTTGATAGCTGCAATTGCCGTTTTTTGGATTTTATTTTCAATATTTTTCAATATTTTTTGATTTTTATGGTTACAAAAAACTAAAAACTCTTATATTTGTGAGAGCAGAAATCACATCAATCACAAATTAAACGAAAATTAATAATTATGATTGTTTAATGCTACAAAGATAACTTTATCATTGATTCATGGAAACAAATA
>WGDP01000202.1 GCA_015493215.1 Bacteroidales bacterium
CCGGCAGCGGTTTTATGCAGGTTAACAGCATCCGTAGCGTCCTGAATATAGGCACTTTTGTAAATGTTGCCGGAGCTTTCGTCCATGGTTACCACGGCATAAACCGAAGCATCATAATTAATCATGTAAGCACCCGAATCGGCATACATTTGCCGCAGTTGGCTTATGGTATAAACTTCTCCAACGGGAAGGGTTCCCACAGGCGGTTTGTCAAATTCTTTTTTTACACACCCCGAAAAGAAAAGGGTGAGTGTAAATAAAAACAGCATTGCTGTTAGTTTGTTATTTTTTATCATCGTTCTAAAATTTATTGTTGTCAAATTAAATTACATATAAAAGGTAAGGTTAAAGTAATAGGTTCGCCCGTACATATAATAATACTTGGGAGGAAACTTATTGATGTTGGCATTGTCGTAACGCAACTGTTCAAAACCCGACATGCGGTAATCGGTTTTGCCGAGCAGATTGTTAATGCTGAGCGAGAACCTTACGGTATAATCATGGTTAATTCTCCACGATTTGCCACCATATAAGTCAATGGTATAGCCATTGGCAAGCTTTTCCTGGTCGAGGATTCCGCTCACTCTGTAGTCGTCAGAGTAGAGGCCGTTTAAAGCTTCTGCTGTCCTCCTATCGGGATTGATTGAAATGTAAGTGTCGCCAAAATAGTTTCCTTTTACCTGTGCAAACCAATATTTTGGAGATTTGTATTCAACCCCAAGCGAGGCAACTGTTTGCGGTGAGCCACCTATATAGTAATTTTTTAAATATATTGTGCGGCCGGCAACAAGGTCGATGGCATCGTTATCCCGGGTGATTGTTGCCGTTGGGCGCGAAGTGTAAATATTTTGTCCTTTGGCAGCCACAGCCATTATTGTCCATGTGGGTGTAACGTTGGCTTCGAGCCCCAATTCGACACCGGTATGGAGTTCATCAAGGCCGGTTAAACTGTAGTTGACAAAAGTATGAAGCGCATCATGGTAAAAACTACGTGTCCATGTCTGGTCTTTAAACTGCGTGTAGTAGGCAGTAGCCCTGAATTTTATCACCGGAGTTCTAATAATGTAATTCAAATCGCCCGAGTAAATGGTTTCGCTTTTCAGGTTGGGAACGGTAAAATCGCGGGTTCTTGCCGACACATAAGAGTTCCAAAACAAAGGCGCTCTGGTTTTGTACATGGCATTTGCAGTAATGTAATGTTTGCCGCTGATTTTATAGGTAACACCACCTTTTACGCCATAGTTGAAAAAGTTGTTTTTCTTGCTGTCGCCATACGAATTATCAGGGAAACGACCGTTTTTCATGTTACCTGTTCTCCAAAAAGTGGTGTTGCTTAACGATAAGCCCACATAAAAATCTACTTTTGAATAGGTGAAATCAGCTTCGGCAAAGCCATTTTGGGTATTAATATTTGCCAGATAGTCGTATCCGAAAATATCACCATCCTTTACCAACCTATTGGGGTGGTTCAGGTCGTTTTGCGATACATCGGTAATAATAAACGGATCCTGATCGGCATAACGGTCGATATCGAGCCAAAATTCGCCGCCAAGCAAATCGTCGATGGTTTTATACCGGTGGCCTTTATAGATGTTCAGATTAATACCTCCCGAAAGGTCAATATGCTCGTTTAAAGCAGAAAAGAGCCTCCAGTCAAATTGCCCCTCTTTTTTATCGTTGCGACGATCTTCGAGGATAATTTTAGACCTCAACCCTGTAATGCTGTTTCCTTCTATTCCGTTTGCATTGTCAACGGTAAAAAGGAATTTACTGTTGGCAAAATACATGTAATCGAAATCCAGCTGACGGAATTTTTCGTCGGTTTGCCATTTTTTGGTTAACTCATCGGCAATATCCGGTTTATCGATTAAATTCCAGTAGCTTGGCAGATAACGATAATAATCGGGGCGCGGGTCATCGGTCTCCGTCCAGTTAAGGGCTGTGGAGCCTCCCCGGCCAAACCAATAGGACAAAGTAGCCTGCGATTTGGTGTTTTCCGATATTTTCCAATAGTGGGTCAGCATGGTCATGGGCTGATGATAGTTGCCCACACGTGCGTTTCGTTTTTGGCCATTCTGGTATCCCCAGTACGGGTTGTAGTAGTTGTTACCCGAAAGGTCGTAAGCTTCTTGTACCGAAACGCCGGTTTTTCCTCTTCGGTTGGGAGAGCCGAATACCACAAGTGACAAACTATGGCGGTCGTTAATCTTTTTTTCCACTCCAAGAAAATATGCCCAGGCATCGTAAAAAGAGCCTTCAACATATCCTTCATTAGCCCATCGGCGCGAGCCTGAAACAACAAACGACCACCCGTTGGCCATTTGGCCTGTTGAATAGGTAGCCATAATGCGATTGCGATAGCTTCGGTTGACACTGGAATAGGATACCCTGAATTGTTTGCGGAACAACGAGGGGCGCGTGGTAATTTCGGTAACACCCGCAACGCCGCCAAACGAAAGCTCCGACGAAACAATACCCGTACGGATATCTTTGTTCCATGTGGCATCGTTTAAACCACCCCAGCTGGACCAGTAAGCACGTCCGCTTTCCATGTCGTTCATCTTAACCCCGTTAATTAAAACTGTGAGGTTGTTGTTGTCGTACCCACGGATGCGGTAACGGGCTGCGCCAAAAGTATAACCTGCCGTAGAGACAAAAATGTCTCTCGACGACTGAAGCAGCCCCGAAACATCCTGCGACATTTCATCTGATTCCGACTCAATCTCATCAAGAGTAAAGGTCGGCAATGTGCCTGTATTGTCAGCACTTGTGGTGTCAGGCTCGGTTTGAGCCACCACCGAAAAAGTGATGAGCAATAGAGACCAAATTAATAAAACTCTATGCATTGATAAATATTTAGATTTGTTAAGCATTTTTTTTGTCAGACAAAAAAAGCCCTGATTTAAACAGAGCACGAAAAGGCAAAAGTAATATTTTATTGTTGGATTTCAACTACTCGCCTTTTTTTTAACAAATCTATATTAGCAGCTGATGGCTATTTTGAATTTGTGTCAGACAATAAATATTTTGTTATTCTTGCCGAATGAAAGTAACCGGTCAACGTTTAATGGAATGGTTTGAGCAAAACAGAAGGAAATTGCCCTGGCGCAAAACCACGGATCCCTATCGTATTTGGCTTTCTGAAATAATTTTACAACAGACTCGTGTTCAACAGGGACTACCATACTACCAACGGTTTATTAATGAGTACCCCACGGTTAAGCAGCTTGCCAATGCTTCGCAAGACAAAGTTTTTAAGCTTTGGCAGGGACTTGGCTACTACCGCAGGGCTGAGAATATGATTAAAACCGCACGTATTGTGGCGACCGAATTTAATGGCGTGTTTCCAAAAACATCCGGCGAACTAAAGCGGCTTCCGGGTATAGGCGAATACACCGCTGCCGCCATAGCCTCCATTGCTTACAACGAAAAGGTTGCCGTGGTTGACGGCAATGTTTACCGCGTACTGGCCAGGCTGTTTGGCATAAAATCGGTTATTCAGACAACGCAGTCGAAAAAAGAATTTTCTTCCGTAATGCTGTCGTTGATGGAGGATTTTCATCCAGGAACCTTTAATGAGGCGGTAATGGAGTTTGGTGCATTGCATTGCGTGCCACAAAATCCCGATTGTACCGGCTGCATCTTTAACGACAGGTGCTTTGCATCCATGCACAAGCAGGTGCAGGAACTTCCGGTGGTCAAAACAAAAAAGAAGAAAAAAAAGTTATTTATTTACTATTTTGTTGTGGATTGGAAAAATCATCTTATTCTGAACCAGCGTAAAAAAAATGAAATCTGGAAAGAGCTGTACGATTTTCCATCGGTGGAATACAATTCGGAACAAGCCGGCGAAGTTGTTATGAAAGCCATTGAAAAATTTAATTTCATCACACCGGAAACAATAACTGTTACCACTCCCTTTTCAAAAATCTACAAACATCAGCTTACTCATATTGATATTTTTGCACAATTTATACGCATTACGTCCAACAAAAAACCTAGACTAAAGCGGCAACAAAATTTGTACTTAGTTCCTCGCAATAAGATAACAGAATACGCCGTATCAAGGCTTGTGGACAGGTATTTGGATGATGTAAAACAGGTGAAATAGCAATTCGGTTTATTATTGAACAAACACTTTCTTAACAAACCGTTTCCCCTCATAATCAATTCGAACGAAATAGATACCCGTAACAGGTATTTCCACTGTGTTTTCCGGCCTGAGTTGTTGCTGTTGAACAGTTCGTCCGTAAGTATCATAAATTTTTATCAGCCCTTTTTGATTACCGGAGTTAAGTACCTGTATCGAATGTTCTGATGTATAAATTTTAAAATAATCTTCTGGTCGATATTCTTTTACAGCAATAGGGCTGTATTCAACAGTAAATTCTTCGATTAGCGTTCCGTCTTTTTCTATAGCGGTAAAATGCAACGTATCACCCGAAATCGTTAGCTTACAATAATGATGTGATTTACTTACTTTTACAATGTTGGGGTAACCGGCATTGGGTGTATAAAGCGGTGCCCCGCCTCCACCCGTAGTAATATGATTCACCCCGTTAACCAACGCCCTGGCATAATAATGGTTGTGGCCTGCCAATACAAACTGCACTCCATAAGTAAGACAAAGCGGCTGAATCAAAGTCTGCACTTTCGAATTATTCGAATGCCCTCCACCCGCTGACCATCCCGGCATATGCAAAAGAATAAACTTCCATTTTTTATCAGAAGTCGCAAGGTCGTTTACCAGCCAGTCGTACTGAGCGCTTCCTTCGCTATAACTTGTAAACTGGTCAACAATGGTAAAATGTGCCGGGCCGTAATCGAATGAATAGTAATACCTGTCGGAAACAAATTCAGGATAAGGAAAATATTTCCCAAAAAGTACTCCCTGGCCTTCGTGATTTCCCATCGACGCCACATAAGGAAGGGAGGCAAGCATCTTCTGCAGATGTTCATAATCAGGAGAAAAAAACTGATTCTGCCAGTCTTCCTCTCTATTTCCATTCTCAACAAAATCGCCTGTAGAAATAATAAACGTCTGCATTTCGGGATGCAGAGAAACATCTTCGAGTATTTTTTCAGCAACCTGGTCGTGCGTTCCGGGGTTGCTTCTTGTATCGCCGTAAGCATAAAAACCAATCACACTGTTGTTTTCGCCGGCTCCTGTAATGAAACTTCCTACTTTAAAGCTTGTATCATTATATTTCACCTTGTAAAAATATTTCGTATCGGGTGTCAGGCCCGTCAGGATTACTTTATGCTGATGGTCGTTTCCGTATTCTTCAGTCGTCAGGGAATCAGCCGAATAGGTGGTATCCGTACCATATTCAAACAAACACGTACGTGTGCTGTCCATCTGCCAGTTAATCATCATTTCCTCATTGCTGCCCGTATAAAGCAAATAGGGTGCTTTACGGAAGTAGTTGGTATCCGAAAAACTTTTTCTGAAACGATAAATGATATGCCTGTCTGTTGAATTTCCATCATAACTCAAAACGACAGCGTCATCTCCTTCACCATCAAAATATTTCCATGTTGCTCCTTGCGAAATGATCCGGGAAAAAGAAAAGTTAACAATCAATAATAATGGCAGAATGAATAAAAACTTTTTCATATTGGTATTTTTAAAAAATTTTGGATTCAGAAATATATTTCCAATCCAAAAGTATGCTGGTTATATGTACCCTGTTCTTCGAAAAGCATTGAGCAGTAAAGTTAATAAAAAAATGCGGAGAACCAGACACAATTATGCAATCAAAACCTGGCTAAAAGTGCAGGTTTTTTCGTTCAAACAGCAGCAGCCAGCCTACACCAATTGTAATGGAGGCGTCGGCAATGTTAAAGATGGGGCGGAAAAAGATAAAATGATTGTCGGGGCCAAATAAAAAGCCGGGTATCCAGGCGGGTGCCTGCGAACGGGCAATGTCGATAATCGGAAAATAGAGCATATCAACCACCTTTCCGTGTAAAAAGGAGGCATACCCATGCAGGTCGCCCGATGCTACCACCGCCACAGTGTGATAGGTGCTTTGGGTAAAAATCATGCCGTAAAAGGCGCTGTCGAGAATATTTCCGAGTGCGCCGGCCAGAATAAGCGAGGCACTGAACTCGAGGCCTTTGTGATTTCCTTTCCGGGTAAGAAAAAAGAGGTAAACAACAATGCCGAGTACGGCCACAATACGAAATACGCTCAGGAACAATTTACCCCATTGGCCGGCAAACTCAAGCCCAAAAGCCATACCATTGTTTTCGGTAAAATAGAGCTTAAACCAGTTGCCAATTACCGGCAGTTCTTCGCCAAGGGTAAAATGCAATTTAATCCAAACCTTCAGCCATTGGTCTAAAATTAAAACAGCCAAAGTGATAAGAAAAGTTTTCTTCAAAGGTTTATGATTCTAAAATTTGGAATAGCTTTATTTACGAACGTTTCCACGGTTGAGTTTGGCATCGATGCTAAGGGTGGCATGAGGTACAGCCCTCAGTCGCTCCTTGCTGATAAGCCTTCCGGTTTCGCGACAAATACCATAGGTTTTGTTTTCGATACGTACCAGCGCCGCTTCCAGATTTTTGATAAAGCGCTCCTGGCGGGCTGCCAACTGACGGTTTTCCTCTTTGGATAAAACCTGCTGTCCCTCTTCCAAAACTTTAAAAGTAGGCGATGTGTCGTTGGTTGAGTTATCGCCCGAATTTGTATAGGCTTCTGTTAATAATTTTAAGTCGTTTTTTGCTTTTTTCAATTTCTCAAGAATGATGACTTTGAATTCTTCCAACTCCTCATCCGAGTAACGTACCTTTTTTGTTTCCGTCGTGCTCATATCCTGTCATTTTTATGGTTAAAAAAAGAATTTTTAAAAGTAGTAAAAATTTCTTTTGAAAATATTTATAGTCTTATATTTTAAATCAGGTTAAGTTCTATCCCTTTTTACGGATGCTAAACTTAGCAGTAATTCCGTCAATTAATTCGGGTTCATACACATCATCATCTTCAAGTTTTTCAACAATTTTAAGTGTTGCCAAAGTTTCGGAACAGATGTAATTTTTAAAAGCAGTGAATGCCTCATCGGTCTCTTCATTTTTTTGAATGGTGAGCACAATGTGGTCGGTTACCTCAAGGCCCATCTCTTTTCTGATATTCTGAACCCGGTTAATCAGTTCGCGTGCCAGCCCTTCCTGTTTAAGCTCGGGAGTTATTGAAATGTCGAGCGCCACCGTCAGGTTTCCCTGATTGGCCACAATCCAACCCGGAATATCTTCGGTGGAAATTACAACATCTTCGGGTGTTATCACCACTTCCTGTCCGTCAATGGTTAAGTTAAAGGCTTTTTCTTTTTCCAGCTTTTTTATGTCATCCTGGCTAAAGCCGTTTACTGCTGCGGCAATTTGTTTCATCAGCTTACCATAGCGGGGACCCAAAGCTTTAAAATCGGGTTTGATTTTTTTAACCAGCACTCCCGAATCTTCCGAAATATATTCGATGGTTTTTACATTTACCTCCGATAAAATCAGCTTTTCAACAGCCTGTATTTGTGTTTTAAATTTTTGGTTTAAAACGGGAATCATAATTTTATTCAGCGGCTGGCGCACCCTGTTGTTGCTTTTTTTACGCAGGGATAACACCATCGACGAAATTTGTTGTGCCAGCTCCATACGCTCTTCAAGGTCTTTATCAATCATATCCTGATTAACAGCCGGGAAATCGGTCAGGTGAACCGAAATATCAGTAAACCTGTCCGAAACCCTGTTTAAATCGGTAAACAAACGGTCGGCAAAAAACGGAGCTATGGGCGCCATCAGTTGAGCAACCACTTCCATACAACGGTATATGGTTTGATAAGCAGCAATTTTTTCGGTACTGTACTCTCCTTTCCAAAAAACCCTGCGCGAAAGCCTTACATACCAATTACTTAAATGCTCATTTACAAAATACTGAATGGCACGTCCGGCTTTGGTAGGTTCGTAATTGGCATAGGCTTCATCCACATTTTTTATAAGTGAGTTCAGCTCCGACAATATCCAGCGATCCAGTTCACTGCGCTTTTCAAAAGGCACCTCCTCCTCGCTGTAAGTAAAGCCGTCGATGTTGGCATACAGTGCAAAGAAAGCGTAGGTGTTGTGCAGTGTTCCAAAGAATTTTCTTCTCACTTCGTCGATGCCCTTAAGGTCGAATTTGAGGTTGTCCCAGGGTTGCGAGTTGGTAATCATATACCAGCGGGTGGCATCGGCACCATATTTTTCAATGGTTGAAAACGGGTCAACGGCGTTGCCGTGGCGTTTCGACATTTTATTGCCATTTTTATCGAGGACCAGCCCATTGGAGACCACTGTTTTATAGGCCACCGAATCAAATATCATGGTTCCGATGGCATGAAGGGTAAAAAACCATCCGCGTGTTTGGTCAACCCCTTCGGCAATAAAGTCAGCCGGAAAAGAAGTTTTTAATTTTTCTTTGTTTTCGAAGGGGTAGTGAAGTTGGGCATAGGGCATTGAACCGGAATCGAACCACACATCTATTAGCGATGGCTCACGGTACATTTTTTGGCCACTATCGGAAACCAACACAATTTTATCGACATAGGGGCGGTGAAAATCAAATGTTTTGTAATTTTCGTCGCTCATGTCATCCGGATTAAAATCTTTCAACGGGTTTTCCTTCATTATTCCGGCTGCCATGGCCTTTTCTATTTCGGTTTTCAGCTCTTTGGCCGAGCCTATTGCCTTTTGTTCGGTGCGATCTTCGGTAACCCATATGGGTAACGGAATACCCCAAAAGCGCGAACGCGACAGATTCCAGTCAACCAAATTTTCAAGCCAGTTTCCAAACCGGCCTTCGCCTGTGGCACGCGGTTTCCAGTTGATGGTTTTATTCAGCTCAATCATCCGTTCTTTTAAAGCGGTGGTTTTTACAAACCAGCTGTCAAGCGGATAGTAAAGTACCGGCTTATCGGTTCGCCAGCAGTGCGGATAGCTGTGAACATGTTTTTCGATTTTAAAAGCTCTGTTGGTGGTTTTTAACTCCACAGCCAAATCAACATCCAACGACGGATCCTTGTCGGTAAGCCCGATGTAGGCGTTTTTAACATACCTGCCGGCATATACCGAATATAAATCGGTGTTTACAAATTCTTTTATAAAGTCAGCATCCAGCTCTTCCAACAGATAGAAGCGGCCTTTTAAATCAACCATGGGACGGATGTCGCCGTTTTTGTCGATAAGTGTAAGCGGCACGATTCCGTTGGCTTTGGCAACGCGGTCGTCATCAGCACCAAAAGTGGGCGCTATATGGACAATGCCTGTACCATCTTCGGTGGTAACAAAATCGCCGGGAATCACCTCAAAAGCCTTTCCGTTTGGTTTTATCCACGGGAATAGTTGTTCGTATTTAATACCTTTAAGTTCAGTACCCGAAAACTCAGCCACCACTTTAAAAGGAATATTTTTATCGCCTTTTTGGTACTCATCAAAATTCAGGTTGCTGTTTTTTTCGTTGAAATAGGCCGGAAGCCTGTCTTTGGCAAGCACCACCCGCTCGGCAGTTCCGGTATAGGGGTTAAAGGTTTCAACTTCAACGTATTTAATTTTTTCGCCAACGGCAAGGGCAGTATTGGAAGGCAATGTCCAGGGAGTGGTTGTCCAGGCAAGAATGTAAACATCGTTGTTGTATCCGGCAAAAAGTTTTTCCGATTGATTGTTTTTTACCACCTTAAATTGTGCCACCACCGTATTGTCTTTAACATCGCGATAGCAACCCGGCTGATTCAGCTCGTGGGTGCTAAGGCCGGTACCGGCAGCAGGCGAATAGGGCTGAATGGTATATCCTTTATAAAGCAGGTTTTTGTCGTATAGCTGTTTTAGCAAGTACCAAACCGTTTCGATATATTTATTATCAAAGGTAATGTAAGGATGTTCTAAATCAACCCAATACCCTATACGGCGGGTAAGGCCGTCCCACATATCTTTAAATTTTAGCACCTCCTTGCGGCAGGCTTTGTTGTACTCCTCAACCGTAATTTTTTTACCGATATCGTCTTTGGTAATACCGAGGGTTTTTTCCACACTTATTTCCACCGGAAGGCCGTGCGTATCCCAACCGGCTTTGCGTTCAACAAACTTTCCTTTTTGTGTTTGATAGCGACAAAAGAGGTCTTTTATGGCACGCGCCATCACATGATGGATTCCGGGTGTTCCGTTTGCTGACGGCGGCCCTTCGTAAAAAACAAAGTGCTCGTTACCCTTGCGTTTATCAAGACTTTTATGAAATACATCATTCTCATCCCAAAATGCTCTTACCTCTTCGGCCAGTGCCGGAAGGTCAAGTGTTTTATATTCATTATATTTTTTACCCATTGGGAAACAGTTTTATATCGTTAAATTTGGAGGGGCAAAATTATAAAAAAAGCCTTGAGTATGCTCTAAAAAGGTGTTTTGTTGCCAAATCAGGTATCTTTTAAAAATTTTTACCCTTCATTAACAATTAGTTAACCCTTGGACAAATTGTTTATCCACCTTCTATTTTAATAATAACCTACCTTTATTAACTACCAATCCGGCAGGCTGGTGCTCAGGCTTATATAGGAAACCTTTTAATACCGATCCTGTTTGATGGAGACCCGCTCTTTGTCTTTGTATCCATCAATGTAATGGATGATGGTAAGTACGGGATAGTGAAGCATCATACGCGGCCCCGCATAGCGCATAACTTTTTTAATTTGCGCTTTGTTGCTTTTGTTGTAACAGTGAACCGGACAATTTCGGCAAGTGGGTTTGTCGGGTAAAAACTTGCATTTGTCGATGCGGTTGTGTGCATATTGCAATAGGTTGCTACATGTTTCGCAAAGCTCGCCCTTTTTGGTGTTGTGATGATGCCGGCAATAGATGCCAACCATAATACCAATGGTTTTTTTCTCCCGTGTAACTCTGTACGACTCTTTCACAAATACTGTTTTTAATTTACCTGTTTTACCAAAACCATAAATACGGGAAGGTGATCGCTGTAACCTCCCTGGAAGGTGTTGCCCACAAAAGTTCTGTAAGGATAGCCTTTGTAACGGCCATCTTTGTTAATTAAAAACTGCTTTTTATAAATAACAGCTTTAAGATATTTAAGATGGGTATAGTCTTTTCCCAATAACGATTGAGAAATCATTATCTGGTCGAAAAGACTCCAGGTGTCGTGCCAGGCCAGTGTTCCGTTACCATCTTTATACATCTGCCACATGGGGTTAAAAAAGTCATCATCTTTTAATTTATCTTGTTTTCCTTTGGCGTGCATGTATTTTAATACACTTTCGTTGTTAGGGTTGTCGTTCAGGTCGCCCATTACAATAATGCGCGCATTGGGATTGATATATAAAATGGAATCGACAATTTTACGGCTCAATTTTGCAGCGGCATCTCGCAACCAGCGCGAGCGTTTTTCGCCGCCGTAACGCGAAGGCCAGTGGTTTACAATAATATGAACCGTATCGCCACTCAATATTCCATCCACCAAAAGCTGATCGCGGGTTCTAAAGTCTTTTAACTTTTCGATGTGAAGCCGGTGCGAAGAGGTTTTATAAGGTTTAAAATATTTTGGATTATACAACATGGCTACGTCAATACCTCTTCTGTCGGGCGAGTCGTAATGAATGATTTTAAAGTTTTTACTTTTTAATGAAGGTTGCGAAACAAGGTCTTTTACAACTCCGAGGTTTTCCACTTCCGAAATTCCCAAAACTGCCAGCCCGTCGGGGTTTATTTCTGTTCCTATTTGCGAAATCACCTTGGCCATATTGTACAGCTTATGGTTGTATCGCTCACTGTTCCATAGTTTTGGCCCGTCGGGGGTAAACTCAATATCTTTCACTTTTGGTGTGTCGATGGTATCGAAAAGATTTTCAAGGTTATAAAATCCTACCAAAGTGGCAACGTATTCTTTTTTGCTTTTTTGGGCATTTGCCGAAAAGTTGACAACTACCGTTAACAGGACGAAAGCAATTGCTGATTTTATGAAAATTTTCATTTGTTTAAGATTATGTATCTAATTGAAATCCTTTGTTTTTATTTAAGGGCACAAATATAGTAATATGATGTGAAATACCGGGGCTTAACCGGGAACAATGTTTTTAAGGAGGTTAATTCCTATTTTGATGTGATAGTTGCATGTTAAATGGGTGCCACCAGCCCCACATACAATCCGGTATTTTTTTGTTTGTTAACGGAGTATTCGAGTCGGATTACAATGTCGTAAAAGGTAACAAAGTCAACGCCGAGGCCGGTACTCCACAGCAACTGGTTTGCCAACGGATTAATTTGCCCGTTTTGTTTATCGTAGGCATATCCGGCATCGAAAAACAGGTTGGCATACAAGGCATAAAAAAGTTTCCCGAATTTTTCGCTTTTAATCCATTTTATCCTGTGTATTTTTCGGGGGATAAGTTCGTATTTAAAATTTGATTTTACCATTCCCAGCTCCTGGCCGTTAATCACATACAATTCGTAACCTCTCATATCAAAATCACCCAACTCAATGCCGGGACTTACCATATAGGGCTGAAATTTATTTTTGTTGGTAAACAGTGCTGCCAACCGATAGGCAAAGTAAAACCTGTTATAAACGGGAAAATATTGATCGAAATTAAACTCCACGGAAGTAAAGTTCATATCGCTTAAAAGGCCAAATCCCGTTTGGGTAAATTGGGCATCAAAGTAGTAGCCGTTTAAAGGATAAGGCGCATAATCGCGAAAATCGAGTTTATATTTGTAAAAAAGCTCCAAATAGTTGTACTGTCCGGCACCATAGGTTAAATCGGGGTTTAAAATAAGCAACGAGTCGTTATACCACAAATGGTTGTACGTAAAAAGTAAATGATGAAACGAATTATAGCTGGCGCGATAAGAAAGCCCCAGCTCGGAAAAATAATTTTTCTTTGCATATTGATTTTCAAAACCCCGGTAATCAGGTTTGTTGTTGATGTTGATATAGTTGGTTTGCCGGTTGTAAATTACACCGGCAGCAACCGAAATTCCGAATTTTTGTTTTTTGTTGATATAGGGAATCTCCCAACGGGCAATGGCTGCCTTATCGTAACCGGCTTGTAAAATAATATGTAAAACCTCCATTCTGCCTCTGAAATTATCCACCCGTAAGTCGATGCCGTAATTTAACCGGCTGAAATCTTTTGTTTCCCACCATACGTTAATGTTACGGTCGGCAAAATCGAACACCGGAATGGGCCAGATGTACCATCTTTCAACAAAAGTTATTTGAACATTGGTGCGGCCTGCCGAATCGTTTTCCGAAAAAGTAACAAAATTAAAAAGGGAACGATTCATTAAATTGTCGTGGCTCTTTTTCAGCTTATGCCGGAACTCACTTTTTGTGAGGGTATCGCCCTGTGCAAATTCCAGCTCACGGGTAATGATGTTATCGCGGGTAATTTTGTTTCCCGAGTAGGTAATTTTTCCCACAATCACTAACGAATCGGATTGGTGTTCGGTTTGGCACAACACTGCTGAAGATACAGCCAGCAGTAAAACAACAACCATCCATTTAAGGCTCATATATTGAGGTATTTCATCAGTGAATCGTAGTTTTCGCGGAGGCTGTTTTCGTCGTAACTGTCGTCAATAACCGCTTTAACAAGATAATCGTATCGCTCAAAGGTTTGGATAACCCGTTGTAGTTCAGGAGTATTGAGTTTTAATATCACCTCTACCCGTGTTGACTCGGGTTGATTAACCACCACACTGTTTAGAATTTTAACATCGTTCGACTCAACAATATTGGCAATTTCGGTAAGGCTGTAATCGTTGATGCTCATCTCCAAAAACAACAAACCTCCCGGATTGTCGAGCGAAAGCATCTCAGCGGTTTTTGACAACAGTTTTTTCAGTGTGATGGCGCCTGTGTATCGTTGTTTTTCGTCCAACACCGGAATCAATGTTAAGCCAAGTGCATTTACCACCTTTAACACATCGTAAACAGGCTGATAGGTATAAACCCAAGGGGTTTTAAGCGACAGATTATGATTTCCCAAAGGGGCATCAAAATCGTTCAGGGTGTAAATATCCATTTCCGAAATCAGCCCCAAAAACTCTTCGTTGTTAACAATGGGTAGATGCGACAGCTTGTAATCCTCCATCCAGCTTAGTGCTGTTTTTCCGGTGTCGGAAGTTTTAAGGGGCAAAATGCCATCGGTTATTAAATCTTGTGCTGTCAAAATGATTATATTTTTAACAAAAGTAACAATTAAAAAGCAATTGCCAGTACCGGATGATTATTTGGGCTAAATATTACTTGGGTAACTCAACGTTTTGGATATCGGCCAGCATATTGAGGTAGTTAACATACCGGAACCGGGCGATTTCATTATGCTCCACCGCTTCCATAACGGCACAACCCGGCTCCTTAACATGGATGCAGTTGTTAAACCTGCATTGCGACATGCGTTTACGAATTTCGGGAAACCGTTGCCCCAGCTCATAAACATCAAACCCCACAAGGCCAAACTCTTTGATGCCGGGCGTATCGATAATAAATCCGTTAAACGACAGGGGAAACATCTCGGCAAAAGTGGTGGTGTGTTTTCCTTTTTCGTGCATTACTGACAAGGTGCCCTCTTTCAGGTTTAAATCAGGGTCTGTTTTATTAATCAATGCTGATTTACCTACTCCCGAATGTCCCGAAAGCAGGCTGACTTTGCCATGAAGCAGCGCTTTAAACTTATCCAAACCGTAGTTTTCTTTGGCTGAAGTTATCAAACAGGTATATCCGGCATCGGTATAAACCTTTATATAGGTGTCGAGCTGTTGCTTTAAGGCATCATCATATAAATCGTATTTGTTAAAAACAATAACGGCAGGAATGTGATACGCTTCGGTGGTAACCAGCAACCGATCGATAAAACCCGTTGAAGTGCGGGGCTTAATTAAGGAAGTGATGATGATAGCCTGATCGAGGTTTGATGCAATAATGTGAGCTGCTTTTGATAGTTTTGTGGCTTTACGGATAACGTAATTGTTGCGGTCGAATATTTTTATGATAACACCGGTTTCATCTTTTTCGTCAATATTAAATTCAACTTTGTCACCCACGGCAATGGGGTTTGTGGTACGGATTCCGGCTATGCGAAATCGCCCCTTTAATTTACATTGATACTTTTTGCCGTTGTCGGCCAAAACGGTGTACCAACTTCCGGTTGAACGCATCACCCGCCCTGTTGCCACCACTCCTTCCTCGCGTTTGCCCATAAATTAATAAAAGTTATAATGTTTTTTTACCGGCTTTTTGATATCCCAAACGCAGGACAAGCCATCTTTAAAAATTACATAATCGCCGGGTTTGGCATGAAAAACACCTTCATCGGTTTCAACATCAAACTCACCTTCAATAATATAACAATGTTCTTCGCCCGAATAGGTCCAGTCGAATCGCGAAACCTCTTTGGTCCATACAGGCCACGAAAATACCCCCTTACTTTCAAGCTCTTCGTTGGAGAGCTGCTGAATGATTACTTTACTCATGACAAAATTATTTTTAAATAGTGGTTAAAATTACAAACTATTCTTATATTTGAAACTTTAAATGTAAAAACCAACAATTTATTATTATGACCATTTATTTACCCTTACTCCTATCGCCCCTGTTTATTGTGTTGTTAATGTCCTATTTAAGGTTCAAATTTTCAATTGAGGACTGGAAAAATATTTACACGGCGCTTATTCTCGGTGTTTTTGCCGTAGTTATTTTAATTGCCTCCGACTACGCTTTTGAATATCGCTGGCACGGCATACTAAGAAACATGCGACGGACAGCTGCGTATGTTTTTATAGGAATAGCTTTTGCATCGGAGTTTGCAAAATACCTTGTTTTAAGGTATGCTTTTGTGAAGAAGCAACTGATAAACGACCCACTTGACGGAATTATTTATGCCTTTTTGGTTGGATTGGGATTTTCAACAGTTGCAGCCCCTCTTTATTCTCTTGGAATTATAGGAACTGACAAGGTGCGCAGTTTAGAACTCTTTTTATGGATTTATCCTTTAGGGACTCTTACCTTTTCTATAGTTTTGGGATATTTTATAGGGATGGGGTATACCCGTAAAAACGGCTTTATCGATGATTCGACAGGACTGATACTGGCAACATTTTTCCACGCAGTATTTTACTTCTGTTTTATCACTTCCGATATTCGCTTATTAATTATCACTCTGGTTGGTTTTGCAATTATAGGGGGTGCCTTGCTGGTACGAGCTATTAATTTAAAGCCGTAAAGAAACCAAGCATTATTGGGTTTTGAAAATTCAACTTCTTAAAGTCAATTACACCTCTTTTTATCAAATGCAACGGCCATGAAAAAGTAGTGTTTCTCAGTTGTTTTTATTGTTTCAGTAACGCTTCTGTTGGGATGGAGTAGCTGCCAAAATTATAAGTCTGACAATCAATCGAAGAATGCAACCATTACTGTTATTGAATAGTGATTTAATTAAGGTACTAAAGTCAGCATTTTACAAAGGGGCTTTTATGGCTGTAAAAGGCAATGAGTTCCCGAAGCTCATGGGCAGTATTTATTATCATCAGCACAAAGATTCTGTTAATGGCAAAACCATGCAGCCGCGAGGGTAAGCTATTCTGATTAAAAACCAGCTTTCCCATAAATTGTTTCCTCAAAATTATTGGGAGATACTAATGTTAATATTGTATTCGGGTAGGCCTTATTAAAGTCTTTGGGGAGTTTTATCTGTTTATCACCACTCCATTTAAACTCCATTGCCTTGATGGTATCTCCGGTTTCTTCTATTAAATCAATTTCTTTTTGATTGTAAGTTCTCCAAAAGTAGGTGTTTGTAAGGCGAGGTTGCTGATAGTTTAAAGATTTTTCCCTTTCCGCAATGCAGAAATTTTCCCATAGTGCGCCCGTGTCATTTCTAAAATCAAGGGAGTTCGTGTTTTGGATAATCATATTTCTCACGCCCAAATCCCAAAAATAAATTTTCCGGCTTTTTCCGATTTCGTTACGCAGATTTCGTTTAAAAGCTTTTAATCTGAAGATGATAAAATTATCTTCCAGTAATTGAATATACCGCTGCACAACCGTTTGATCAACCCTGAGTTTATTGGCAAGTTCAGTATATGAAACTTCACCGGAAATCTGAAAGGCCAACAATTTTAAAAGGTTTGATAAAACATCGGGTTTTTTCAAGTGGTTAAATTCAAGAATATCCTTAAATAAATAACTCGAAACAATTTCTTTCAGGTTTTCAATGGCCATATTATCCTCATTGAGGATGACTGAAGGATAGTTACCAAAGCGTAATTCCCTGTTAATCATTCTCCTGGATTTAATGGTATTGAAACCCGAAGTAAGTTCTTGATGGGTAAGTGGATAAAGTTTATAAATAATCTTTCTGCCTGTTAGTGGTTCGTTTATTTTGTTTGAAAGATCAAAACTTGATGACCCCGTGGCTATGACTTTTATATGAGGAAATTCATCGTGCAGTATTTTTAGTACCATTCCAATATTGTTTATCCTTTGGGCTTCATCAAGAACAATTAAGCTGTAGTTCTTTATTGCATTTTCCAAATTTCCGGCATTTTCATATGAAAACATTGACTGAACATCCAGATAGTCGCAATTGAAATACTCGGATGGCATAGTGGTTTGACTTAGTAGTTGTTTCACTAATGTGGTTTTTCCAACTTGTCTTGCCCCATAAATGATAACAATCTTGTTGTCGTTTTTATCATTTATTCGTTTTAAAACAGTTTTAAAAATTGTCCTGTTAATCATTTTCATGGTTTCAATTTTGAACAAAAATAATAAATTACATGATACATCTCATGTAATTTAAATTAATTACATGACTTAACTCATGTAATTATTAAAAAACGATTATTATATCCCTCCTAAACATGCTGAATCAATTGGAAGGTATTGAGTGTGTGTAGGGCTATTCATCAGGAAATAAGGGTTGAAAAAACAGATTTCAACAACTACCTAATAGTACTTTAAGAGTAAACTAAAGCAAACAACATCTGAAAAAAAAAGGCACCCTCTCCTCAAAACTTTTTAGTATCCCTTTTCGGTTCACCTTCTTTGGCAAACAGCATATTTAGCACAATGGGATTTGATCTTCCGTTAACAAGAGCAGAACTGCCTGAGCTTACTAACATATCGACTGAAAGTGTAGTAAGAGTGCTAAAGGACTTCATTACGAAGGTATGATTGAGGTGATTGGTAAATCGTTTAAAATTACGAACTACGTAATGCCGGGCAAAATAAGCGAAGTCGGGTGAAAATAATCTAATCCCACCAGGTTCCACCTGCTATTAATCGTAACTCTTTTTACAGTAACTTTGCCGGTATAAAAATTTATTTATGGGCAAGCAACTCATCGACAGAAAAGAGATAACCATCCGGTTTAGCGAAGTGGACTCCATGGCCATTGTTTGGCACGGAAACTATGTAAAGTATTTGGAGGAGGGGAGAGAATCGTTTGGAAAAAGATTTGGAATTTCGTATCTCGACATCTATTCAAACAACATAATGGCTCCGGTGGTTAATATGGACATCAGTTTTAAACGGCAGGTAAAATACGGCGAATCCATTATTGTTGAAACCGAGTACATCGACCAAAAAGCAGCCAAACTGGTTTTTAATTACCGGATTTTTCGCAAAGAAGATAATGAGCTGGTGGCCACTGCCACTACAACACAGGTTTTTATTGATATGGATTTTGAGATGCTGCTTTACCCACCTGAATTTGCCCTTGATTGGAAACGAAAAATGGGACTACCGGTAGCATAATGAAACAGGTTTACTTTACAGGAGACAACATCATTTCATCGTTGGGATTTTCGTCGCAGGAAAATTTCACAAGCCTTTTGCAGGCTAAAACCGGTATTGCCAATTTTGAAATACCCGGATACTATCCCGAACCTTTTGTGGCATCGATGATTGACAGGAATAAACTCCATGCTCTCATACCTGATAAACGGTTTACTCTGCTTGAAAAAATGATGCTGCTGTCGGTTGAAGATGCCGTTAAATCTGCCGGTGTTGATATAAAATCAGATAAAACCATTTTCCTTTTTTCCACCACAAAAGGTAACATCGACTTGCTGGAGGAACCTATATCGGCGCAATTTGAAACCGACCGTGTTTATTTATGGAAGATGGCTGAGGTGATTACAAAACACTTTGGCAATCCTAACAGGCCGATGGTAATATCAAATGCTTGTATATCAGGCGTGTTGGCCATTAACACCGCTGCCATGCTGCTTCAAAACGGCGATTATGAACATGCCGTGGTGGTGGGTGGCGACGTGGTTAGCAGATTTGTGCTAAGCGGCTTTATGTCGTTCCACTCGTTAAGCCCTGAGCCTTGCAAACCTTTTGATGCCCATCGAAACGGGCTATCGCTTGGCGAAGCTGCCGGAACCGTAGTTTTGTCGGTTTATCCAAACAAACAGGAACCCCGTTTTATTTTTGCAGGAGGTGCTTCTGCCAACGATGCCAACCATATTTCGGGGCCATCCCGTACGGGTGAAGGCTCCTATATTGCCATCGAAAAAGCTTTCAAAGAGGCCGGAATCGGTTCCGGCGAAATCGACCATATTTCGGCCCATGGTACAGCTACCCCTTATAATGACGACATGGAAAGCATCGCCATAAAGCGTCATGCCCTGAGCAGGGTTCCGGTTAACAGCTTAAAAGGTTTTTGGGGGCACACACTGGGCGCTGCCGGAATTATTGAAACAGTTGCCCTTTTGCATGAGATGAAAAACAATACTATGATTCAAACTGTGGGCTTTTCGGAACCGGGAACCGTTGAGCCGCTGAATGTGATTACTAAACCGGTTGAAAAAGAGCTGAATACCTGCCTTAAGCTGGCTTCGGGATTTGGTGGCTGTAATGCAGCGTTAATTGTTAAAAAAGTAACGTTATGAGCACCATTACCAATCAAATAACCATAGCCAACCATAAAATTTTTAAAAACGGCGTGCTGTTTTTTGAAGCTGACCCGGCGCTTTCATTCAAGGATTTTCTTAAAGCATCGTGGAAAAACCTGAAGGTAAAATACCCCAAATTTTACAAAATGGATGAAATAAGCAAGCTGGGCATGCTGGCCGCCGAAGTGCTGTTGATGGATATTCCTTATACCGATATTGCCCAAGAGGATATTGGGGTAGTGCTTTCCAACGCACATTCTACCATTGCTACCGACATAAACCACTGGAACAGCGTGAGTAATGACAGTGCATTTTTTCCAAGTCCGGCGGTGTTTGTTTACACCCTTCCAAACATAATGATTGGCGAAATATGCATTAAACACAAGTTGAAAGGAGAAAATGCTTTTTTTATTTCGCAGCAGTACGATGAGGCTCTCATCAAACGACATATTAATTTGTTAATGGCTCAAAATAAAATTCAGGCAGCCATTGGCGGTTGGGTTGACCGGTCGGAAGAGGATTATCTTGCTGAAATATTTTGGATAAGGAAGTAGTTTTTTTGTGAATTTCGACCCGGAAATCAAAAGCCATTAATATCTTGAACTTAAAGATTGTTTCATCTCAGCCTGTACCGTTTACCCGGAAGACTTATTACAACGCCCCTAAATTCCAGGTTTAATAAAATGGATGAAACCTGCGAGATGGGAATTTTACTTTTGGCCATCAGTTCGTCAATACCGTTTTCTCCGGTTTCGGTAAGGATGTTTACCAATTTTTGCTCATTTTCGGTAAGGTCAACAAAAAGTTCGGTTTGAACCGGCTCTTTTTTATCAAGGGTTTCCCAGTTCATTATCCTCATAATATCCTCAGCCGATTCAACCAACGCAGCCCGATTGGTTTTTATTAAAAAATTGCATCCTTTTGAGTAGGTGGCATTCACTTTTCCGGGCAGGGCAAACACATCGCGGCTGTACGAAAAAGCAATATCCGCAGTAATAATTGCGCCCCCTTTAATTCCCGACTCAACCACCAGCACCGCATCGGCCATACCTGCAACAATACGGTTTCGTTTTGGAAAATTTTCCCTGTCAGGATTGGTTCCCGACATAAACTCGGTTAGCAAACCACCATTTTCCATCATGGCTGCAGCAAGGTTTCTGTTTTCCGAAGGGTAAACCCTGTCAAGCCCGTGCCCCATTACTCCTACGGTTGGCAAATGGTGGTTCAGGGCATTTTTATGGGCACAACTGTCGATTCCGTAAGCCAATCCGCTTACAATCATTACCTCTGTATCTTTTAACCCTTCCAATATTTTTTCGCACTGTACCTTGCCATAGGCTGTTGAGCGTCGTGTACCCACCACCGCCAATACCCGTTGATGGTTCAGGTCGCGGTTGCCGTTGTAATAAAGCATTACAGGGCCGTCCTCGCAATGAAAAAGTCGTTTTGGATACTGCTCGTCGGTATAAAAAAGCGGCTGAACAGCATATTTTTTAATAAAAGTAATTTCTTTTTCGGCGCGTTTTAGTACCGACTGATTAACAATATTATTTACCGTACTTCGGCCTATTCCGGGAATTTTTAACAGCGCACTTTTTTTTTCTTTAAACACAGCCTCGGCACCGCCGCAATAGGATACCAGTTTTTTACCGTTTACCGAACCTATGGAAGGAATAAGCGTAATACCAATTTTGTATATAAGGTCATCAGCCATTGTTTTTTATACTGTACGGCGTTTTATGCTAAAGGCACAGCGGGCAACAGCCACCGGGTCTTTCTGGTGCTTTTGAAACAGTTTGACATCGGTAACAATTACCCTTTTTCCCGATTTAACAAGATGGCTCACGGCAAAAATATCCTTTTCAATGGCTCCGTGAAGATAGTCGATGCGCATATCGATGGTGTTAACATTATCACCCGGACGAGCCAGCGTTAAGGCAACCAGCCCGCCGGTACTGTCGGCAATACTGGCCAAAATGCCACCATGCCATAGGC
>WGDP01000203.1 GCA_015493215.1 Bacteroidales bacterium
TGGTAAACCTGAGCCGTTAAAACATAAATACAAGGGATTCTGATCCCAAAGAATTGACAATAAGCTCAGACTAATTTATGCTGTTCGGTTTAGCCCGGAGCCATTAATAACCTATCTGCTCCGGGCTAAACCCCGGAGCAAAATGGAGGTATCATCCCAACCGTAAGGAGAAATCTCCCAGGCACCTCAAAAAAAAACCACATTTTCATATCTCAATTTAAAAGAAAACCAACTATTAATACTCTGGAAACTTTTTTTACATAAAACGTTTCCTGTGTGATTTTTTAATTATTTTTGCGTCTTGAAAAATAAAATCCAAAGTTTTATAACTACAAAATTTAAAAACGGTGAAACATTATAAAATTATTCTAATTGTTGTGCTGATAACCTTTGTTCAACAGCTGTCGGCTCAACAAAAAAAGGAATTTTCATTACAGGAGGCCATCGACTTTGCCATGAATCATAATTACAGCCTGCTAAGCTCCGAAAAAGATATAGAAGATGCCAAACAACAGGTAAAGGAACGAATGGCGTATGGGTTTCCGCAAATAAACGGCACCATCGGCTACAAAGACAACATTGCCCGCCCCACAAGTTTATTGCCCGGTGAGTTTGTAGGCCAGCCGGGAAAGGATGTGGAAATTCAGTTTGGCACGCGCTATAACGCCAATGTTAACGGCAGCGTTACACAGTTGCTTTTTTCGGGCGAATATCTTATCGGATTAAAGGCAGCGCGTACCTTTTTCGAAAAAACCAATGTGGATTTTTTTAAAAACAAAGTAGCATTAAAAAAACAGGTAGCCGAGTCGTATTACAATGTTTTGGCTACCCGCGAAGCATTGCGTATTGTTGACAGCACGCTTAAAACAACCGAAAAACTGTATAATGAAACCAAACAGGTTTTTAAGTCCGGGTTGGCAGAGGACACCGATGTTGATCAGTTAGAGCTGTTGGTTGAAAATTTAAAAGCTTCACAAACTAATTTTATTAATCAGCTGGGTATTACCGAAGCTTTTTTAAAATTTTACCTTGGCATACAAAATACCGACACACTTATTTTAACCGATGACATCAACCGGTTAATTGACATAAAAAAGCACACTGTTTTATTACAAAAACAGTTTAATTATCGCAACACCCCCGATTATAATTCACTGTTTAAACAAAAGGAAATATCAGCTTTACAGATTGATTTGGCCAAATCGGCTTACTGGCCTTCCATTAATGCAAACCTTGTTGCCGCCACCAATGCACAACGCGACACCTGGAACTTTTTTAGCTCGGACGAAAAATGGTATTTTTCATCGTTTTGGGGTGTTACCATGAACATTCCCATTCTTTCGGGAGGCGAACGGAGGGCAAAAGTTAAGCGGGCTAAAATAGCTTTCGATCAAATAAATTTGATGGAAAAACAGCTGGTAACCCAACTCCAATTGCAATATAAAACAGCAAAAAGCAACTATATAAATGCCTTACTGGTTTTAAAAAACAAAGAAAAAAACCGGATTGTTGCAAAAAAGATTTACGACAAAACACAGGAAAAATATATTAACGGAATGGCCGGAAGTCTCGATATTTTAAATACCCATTCGCAATATCTTACTGCCGAAAACCAATACGTAAATGCATCGGTTGGGTTTTTAAAAGCTGCCGAAGCACTGGAAGCCATATTAACCGAAATGCAAACTAATCAGTGATGAAAAAACAGGAAATAGCTCATAAGATTTGCAACCTTTACAAATCGTTTGGAATTAAAAGCATTACCATGGATGATGCTGCACGACATCTCGGAATCTCAAAGAAAACGCTTTATCAGTACTTTTCCGACAAAACAGAACTGGTACAAGAAGCGGTAACTCAGGAGATTAAAATAAAACAAAGCAACTTTTCGCCACTTTCAAATAAAGATTTTAATGCCCTGGACGAATTGCTGGCGTATCATAAAATTCAGATAAAAATGATTTTTGATTACAAGCCGAATTTTATTTACGACCTGAAAAAATACTACCCCGATATTTACAATAAATATGTAACTATTAAGCGCGAAAAAATTGTTGAATCGGTAAAGCAAAATCTTTTAAAAGGTATTAAGGAGGGGTTTTTCAGAGCCGACCTTGATGCCGATATCATCAGCCGGATTACCCTTATGCGCATCGAAGGCATGATACATTCGGGGCTGTTTACCATTGATGAAATGATGTCGCCAAAAGTTTTTACCGAAATATTTATTTATCATGTTTATGGCATCGTTACCGACAAAGGACGTGCTTATTTTGAAAACCACAAAGAAAAATTAACCCTTCAATAAAATGAAATCCATTATGAAAAAAATATTTATTGGCCTGTTTGTGAGCCTGACACTGTTTTCGTGCTCATCAAAAAAGGATGCTAAATCAGCGGATGAAATTAAAGCACAGATTAACCAATATCAAAAAGAGATCAGACAAATCGAGAAAAAAATTGCCGGTCTCGAAGAAAAACTTGACAAAATGGGGCAAGCACAAATTGTTGGCAATGTTGTTTCGGTAAACACGCTTACATTAAAAAAAGTGCCGTTTCAACACTACTTTCTCGCCACCGGTACGGTAGAAGCAAAAAACGAATCGTACATAAGCCCGCAAACCAACGGACAAATTACCAACATTTATGTTGAAGAGGGTGACAAAGTTACCAAGGGGCAGTTGTTGGCCAAACTCAGCACTGTTATTATTGAGAAAAACATTGATGAAATAAAGGTTAATTTAAAACTGGCCAAAACGCTTTACGAAAAACAAAAAGATTTGTGGGCAAAAAATATAGGCTCCGAGTTGCAATACCTCCAGGCCAAAAACAAATATTTTTCATTAAAAAGCCGCTTAAACACGTTGCAATCGCAATACGATCTGTCATTTATCAAATCGCCCCTCACGGGTGTTGTGGATAAGGTGTATCAAAAAGTTGGCGAAATGGGAACGCCCGCAATGCGAATGATTCATGTTGTAAGCCTTTCGCCCTTAACCTTAAAGGCTAAAATTTCGGAACGTTACCTGCCTTCCATTAAAAAAGGCGACTCGGTATTGATAACCTTTCCAACCTTTCCGGGCATGAAAATTAAGGCTGCCATCAACCGTATTGGCAATGTAATTAATCCTGCCAACCGCACTTTTGACGTGGAAGTTAACCTTGAAAACACCCATTATAAAATCAAACCCAATATGATGGCCACTTTAAATTTGCGAGATTATCAAACCAACTCAGCCATTGTTGTGCCATCGTATCTGATTCGCGAAGACATTAAAGGAAAATACATTTACATCGCAGTTAAAGATTCTGGAGCATTTACAGCTACCAAACGGTATATAACCACAGGATTGTCGTACAAAGGAAATACTGAAATTAAATCGGGTATTACCGAAGGAACCGTCATTATTACCAACGGGTACAACAATGTTTCCGACGGCGTGGCCATCAACATTAAATAGGCGTTGTAATATTAATACTGAAATTGAGCAACAATGAACCAAAACGATATACAAAAAGATAAGGTAATACGTAATTTCGGGCTTTCAACCTGGGCGTTGAAAAACAAAAATACAGTTTATCTTTTCACTATTATAGCCATTATTTTCGGCCTTTATTCGTACATAAAGATGCCCAAAGAGCTTTATCCCGATATTCAGTTTCCTACGGTAATGGTTCAAACCATCTATCCCGGAAACCCGCCTGTGGATATGGAAAACCTTGTAACCCGTCCGCTTGAAAAAGAGATTGAATCGGTTAAGGGAATAAAAAAGATGACCTCATCGTCGGCACAGGATGCTTCTTCCATATTTATTGAGTTTCAAACAAATATAAATATTAAAAGTGCGTTGCAAGATGTTAAGGATGCTGTGGATAAAGCAAAAAGCGACCTCCCCGACGACCTCCCCACCGACCCTGTTGTAAACGACATCGACGTAAGTGAGTTTCCGGTTATTAATGTGAACCTTTCGGGTGATTTTAGCACTTCGGAACTGAAAAATTTTGCCGAAGACCTGAAAGACGAGTTTGAAACCATTTACGAAGTTTCAAAGGTTAACATTACCGGCGTCAGCGAAAAAGAGGTAAAAGTAAACCTCGACCCTTATAAAATGGCCGACTTAAAAGTGAGTTATAAGGATGTTGAAAATGCCATTAAGTTTGAAAACATGTCCATCTCGGGCGGGAACCTTAAAATTGGCAAAGTCGAACGGTCGGTCAGGGTTATCGGCGAGTTTACCAATCCTGCCGAAATAGAAAACATTATTGTTAAATCGGAAAAAGGTAACATTGTTTACCTCAAAGATATTGGCTCGGTGGACTTTGGTTTTAAAGACCCCGACAGCTATGCCCGTTTAGATAAAAATCCGGTGGTAACGCTGCAAGTGGTGAAAAAGGGTGGTGAAAATCTGCTTTCAACCATCGACCAGGTATTTCAAATTATGGACAATGCCCACAAAACCCATGTTATTCCCGATAATCTGGTTATTACCTATACCAACGACCAAAGCGAGATAGTGCGCAAGCAGCTTACCAACCTCGAAAACAGTATTATCATGGGCATTTTGTTTGTGGTGCTGGTGCTATACTTTTTTCTGGGAACCCGAAATTCGCTGTTTGTGGGGTTTGCCATTCCCATGTCGATGTTTTTGTCGTTTATGGTGATGGGCTTGCTCGACTACCGAATAAACATGATTGTTTTGTTTGCACTTATTTTGGCACTGGGGATGCTGGTGGACAATGCCATTGTGGTTACCGAAAATATCTACCGGTTTGTTGACAGGGGCTTTCCGCTGTTTGAGGCAGCAAAACAGGCTGTTGGAGAAGTGGCACTGCCGATTATTTCGTCAACAGCCACCACATTGGCAGCCTTTTTCCCGCTTTTGTTTTGGAAAAGTTTGATGGGAGAGTTTATGAAATACCTGCCCGAAACACTTATCATTACCCTCACTTCGTCGTTGTTTGTGGCGTTGGTAATTGTGCCTGTGGTTTTTGTTGATTTTTACAAAAAAGAAGACCCGCACGACCGACCCAATAAAAAACTGGTCTTCCGTATTGCCATCATATTAACCGTACTTGCCGTGCTTAGCTATTTGGCCGGCATTAACTGGATGGGAACACTGATGGTAATATCGGTTTTGGTAACGTTGTTAAACTTTTTCGTGTTCAGTTATATCTCTTCCTGGTTCCGGATTTCGTTTTTGCCCTGGCTTGAAAATGCATACCTCAGACTTGTTAAATTTGCATTGTATAAGTACAATCCATTCTATTTTATTTTAGGAACCTTTGCCCTGCTTGTTGTTACCCTGTTTTTCTATTTTGGCAGCAAGCCTAAGGTTGATTTCTTCCCGCATTCCGACCCTAAATTAATTAATGTAATTACCGAATTACCCATCAGCACCGACATTAATGTTACCGACAGTACCATGCGTGTTTTGGAGGGCGAAGTTTACACCATGCTTGCTCCTCATATGGATATTGTAAAATCTATTTTAACCATCACCGGTAAAGGAGCCGTAGGACAAAATGAAGGCTTTTCGGGCAGGGGCGGCGGATCGAACAAAGGTATTATCACTGTCAACTTTGTTGATTTTAAAGACCGGCATGGGGTAAGTACCGTTGATATTATGAAACAGTTTTCAAAAGCTTTGATTGGAAAATATCCCGGGGTAGATATTTCGCTGGAGCAACAGCGCGAAGGCCCTCCCGCCGGAAAACCGGTTAACATTGAAATCAGCGGAAAAGATTTTAAAACACTGCTTTATTTAAGTGATACCATGCGCTCGGTAATTAACAGGGCAAATATTCCCGGTATTGAGGGGCTTCAAATCGACCTGAATCCCGACAAGCCCGAGTTACTGGTAAAAATCGACCGCGAAAAAACCCGCCGGTTTGGCCTTTCAACAGGGCAAATTGGCGATGCCATCAGAACCTCTCTTTTTGGCAAAGAGGTGTCCGACTTTAAACAGGGTGAAGACGAATATAAAATCCGTATTAAGCTTGACGATAAGTACCGGTACAATATTCCAACCCTGATGAATCAACGCATCACCTTCCGTAGTCAGGCTACCGGAAAAATAGTACAGGTTCCCATTTCGGCCGTGGCCAATTTCGATTACAGCTCAACCTACGGCTCAATTAAGCGTATCGACCGAAAACGAATTGTTACCGTTTATTCAAATGTTATTAAAGGTTACAATGCCAACGAAATCAATGCACAAATAAAAGATGTGCTTGCAGGTTTTGCCATGCCGGCAGGATACAACTATGCCTTTACAGGCGAGCAACAAAAACAAAAAGATGCTTCGGCGTTTTTGCTTACCGCTTTGCTTATTGCTCTGGCCTTGATAATGATTATTTTGGTGTCACAATTTAATTCGGTGGTAAAACCCTCTATTATTATGTTTAGTGTTGTGCTAAGTACCATTGGTGTGTTTGGTGGCCTGGCAACTTTCCACATGGATTTTATTGTAATTATGACAGGAATCGGTATTGTTTCGCTGGCCGGAGTGGTGGTTAACAACGCCATAGTTTTAATCGACTATATCGGACTGGTAAAACAACGACGCAAAAAAGAGCTTGGCCTGAACGATAAAGATGATTTACCTGTTGCCGAAGCCATAAGCTGCGTTGTAATAGCGGGTAAAACAAGGCTCCGCCCTGTATTGCTTACGGCCATTACCACTATTTTAGGACTTATTCCGCTGGCTACCGGCTTTAACATCGATTTTATTTCGTTTTTAAATCATTTTAATCCCGATATCTACTGGGGCGGCGACAACACCGTATTTTGGGGACCGCTTAGCTGGACCGTAATCTTCGGCCTTAGCTTTGCCACTTTCCTGACTTTAATTATTGTACCTTCAATGTACCATGTTTTGTTTTTGGGAAAAGTTTGGTTGAAGAAGGTTATACATTAAAAAACCGGCTCACAGTTGCAAACTGTGAGTGAACTTGCAGAGATAAGGAAAAATATTTAGCTCACAGTTGCAAACTGTGAGTGAACTTGCAGAGAATTAAACTTTCAGAGATAAGGAAAAACTTTAGCTTACAGTTGCATACTGTGAGCTGAACTTACAGAGATAAAGAAAAATACTTAGCTCACAGTTTGCAACTGTGAGCTGTATTTTTGCTAATAATATTTATGTCAGAAATTCTTTCAATTGGCACGTACCTCTTGCATAACTTTATCAAACCCGGGCATCTTTTTTACTGCATCAAATGCCGGTTGCTTATGTATTTGCACCGGGTCATCAAATCCCAAATCTGCTGCCTTTTGAAGCATGTTTAAGGCTTTTTGATTTTTATTTTGCATAGCATACCAAACGGCTTTAAAAAAATAGCGGTCTTTATTGTCGTAGTCGGCAAGTTCGTAAATTTTAAGGTACTTTCCGGCCTGACTGATGTCGTGGCCGGTAATGGCTCGTTGGGTATAAATGTACGACAGCATACCCAAATAGCTTATCAGCCGTTCATTCATCATCTGTTGGCCATGGTTTTTAGCCGTTTTTGTCAATAATTTCAATTGAGCCATCTCTTTACTCCACCAAACGGTATCTTTTTCTTCCATGGCACGGGCTAGAATCCGTTGCTGTTCCACCTCTTTGTTTTCCAACGCCGTTGGCGTTCCTTTATCATCAATTTGAAAACGACTTTTATGTATGTTGCCCAACATCATGCCCATGGCATCATCCATAACAGAGGCGGGAGGCCACTCGTGTTTACCATCAAAGGTTAACAAATTACTTTTCCAGCGGTTTGCCTTTAACTGACGGTTTAGGTTTACCAACTCCAAATAATTAAAATCCTTGTTACCAACCACACCAACCCATATAAAACTCCTGTTTACAGGGTTTTGAACCTGTGGAAATCCGGCAGCACAGCCAATTACACCGGCTACCGTGCTGTTATACAGAGCAATCAGGGTAGCAACCCGTGCGCCACCCGAAAAGCCCATGGTAAACATCTTTTTTTTATCGAGGTTAAATCGGCTTTCAGCATCACCCATAAAAGCGGTAATAATATGGTTTCGCTCCTGCCCCGACAGCCCGTTTTTCGAGTCGTTGGAAGCAGCTAAAACTAGGTTGTATTTTTCTGAGAGTGATTGATATTTTTCCAATGGCAAAGTACCCCTTCCATGGGCATCAAAAATAAAAGCAACCCTGTTTTCTTTATTTACACGGTAACTTTTAGGCAGATACAGGGCATACGAAAGAGCCGTGTCGCTTTTAATGATAATATGTGGAAATATCTTTCCAACCGCCCTGTTTTCGTACGTTGGTTGAGGGCTTTTTTTATTCCTGTTTTTTTGCGGGCTGTTACATGCGGCAAAGGTTAACACCGCGAACCCCACCCCCCATAAAATTTTACTCAAACGCATCTACCACCAGTTTTACAAAATTGTTGTAATCAAATTGGCCGTGGCCGTTGAGGCCAAACCTAACAATAACCAGTTTTTTTGACGGGATAATATAAACCCTTTGGCCGTGGTAGCCATCACAAAAGTAGGTGTCTTTAGGAGCATCGGGCAACTCCTTGGGTTGCAGCCAAA
>WGDP01000204.1 GCA_015493215.1 Bacteroidales bacterium
CCACAGAGTTTACCATTATATTCTATTCCAAAATTTTGTTTTGGGTTTTCCTGTTCCGTTAGTTTTATAAAAAAATCAGCATCATTCTCATTGTATGGATAGGGAAAATAATCTCTTAAATTATCCCAAATTTTTTTGTTATTTGCAAGTTTTGCCAATTCCGATTTATCTGATAAATTAAGTGGTCTTATTTTAATTTTTTCTTTCATTGTTAATTCAAGTTAAATGCCCTACAACTATCGTGAACCATCACTCCATCTCCCCATTAAAAATCTTCATCCCGTCTTCGGCCAGTTTATGAATGGTTGGGTTTAGCATAAAATAGGAAACATGCCACTGAAAGCCGAATTGCGTACTTATCTCCTGCTCCAACGTAACCGCCGCCAGCGAGTCAATGCCATAAGATGTGATGGGCGTGTCGAGGTCGATTTCTTCGCGCTTAAAGTGTTGATTTTTCATCACCCATGCAATCAGCCACTCCTTAATGCTTTCCTCGGTGGGTTCAACGGTACTGACTTTAGTCTCAACCGTTTCCTGCTCTTCCTTTTGCCATAAGGCGGTAATGTTAAGTTTTCCCGTAAGGTATTCGTATCGTGTTTGACGGCGCTGTATTTTCCCGCTGGATGTCAGCGGAATACTTCCCGTCCGTATCAGTGCAACGGCAAACACCTCCAGCTCGTGTTCATCGGCAATAACTTTGCGAATATGCGCCATCAAAGCATCGTGGTCGGCATTGCGCAAATAGTTTCTTTCCAGCTCCTGCACCAGCACCAGCCGCTCCACGCCGTCAACCTGAATGGAAAAAGCCGCTCCGGCGTTATCCTTAAAAGCCTCGTGCGACTGCTGCACCGAATACTCAATGTCGTTGGGATAATAATTGACGCCACGGATGATAATCATATCCTTTAAGCGTCCTGTGATGTATAGGTTGCCCTGATAAATAAAACCCAAATCGCCCGAACGAAGCCAGGGGCCGCTGCCCGATTTTGTGTAGGCATGAAAGGTGCGTTTTGTCTCTTCCGGTTTGTTCCAGTACCCTTTGGCAACGGTGGGGCCTTTTATCCACACCTCACCAATGCTGTTTTCATCGGCCTCGGTAAAAGTGTCGGGATTAACAATCATAATTTCGGTTTCCATCCATACATGACCGTTGCTTACAAGGTCAATCCCCTTTTCATCGGGAGCAACAAACATCAGCCTGTTTTTGCTAAGTGCATCCTGATTTACCCTTACAAATTCAGGTTCCGAAGCAGGGTCGCCACCCGTTACAATCAACGTTGTTTCGGCCATACCGTAAACGGCAAACATTTGATTGGTTCGCACACCGGCAGCTGAAAAGGCCTTGGGAAATGCTTCAAAAGTCTTTCTGCGAACCGGCTCGCCTCCACAATAAAAGTTTTTAATGGTGCTCAAATCCAACTCTGCCACCTCTTCGGGTTTTATTTTCTGAATACAATAGTCGTAGCTGAAGTTGGGGCCGCCGCCTGTGGTAGCCTTGTATTTATCGATGGCCTTAAGCCAGTTTAACGGATTCTTTAAAAACGCCACCGGCGGCATGCCCACATTAAGCAAGCCTAAAAAAGCAGCCTGAAAAATACCCCCTATCAGCCCCATATCATGAAATACCGGCAGCCAGTTCATCCCAACCGTATCGGCATCAAACCCAAACGAACGATGAATAAATTCGGAGTTGTAAATTATATTTTCATGGGTAATCATCACCCCCTTGGGGTTGCCCGTCGAGCCGGAAGTGTATTGAATAAAAGCCACCTCATCGGGCTTGGGAAACCGGTTAAGCGCCTTGGGATTTTCCAAACCACAAATATCTTCATACACAAACCAATCCATTCCCGAAAGCAGCTTGTTGTCCGAAAAATTGCGCTCGGCCGTATTAAAAACATCCTGCGTAGCAATACATGCCGCCGCACCCGAATCTTCAATAATGGCATTCAGGCGGTCGGTTTTCCGGTTACGGCGCGGCGGATAGGCCGGAATGGCAATAAACCCACCGTAAAAACAACCGTAAAGTGCCGCAATATATTGTAGCCCCTGCGGAAACAGCAGCACCACCCTGTCGCCGGGCACCAGCTTTTTAGCAAGCTCCTGCGCCACCGACCTCGCCACCCGGTCAATCTCCTTAAAAGTAAAACTTTCCGTTTCATTTATCCCGTCGCCAAGATACCGGTAAACAACATGTTGCGGCTGCAAAACAGCCCGCTTACTAATAATTTCCACCAAAGATTCACTCTCTCTGATAACCGGATCCGAATTATCGGCTAAATATGTATATGCCATAAAAATTGCTTTTGCACAAAAATAAGGTTTGTTTCCAATAATCGGTGTTTTGATAAAATAATTTGTTTTTGGGCGGCTAAACCGGGCTGTCCGTTATAGCCCCGCCACAACAGGCTGTGTTTCGTAACGCGGGCTTAGTAGCTTCCGTTGGTCGCTCTGCCCCGCTACTCCACATCAGCCTGCCGCATCGGGGGCTGCCACTCCCATCCCTGCCGCGGGCAGTAAAGTAAGTTGTTAACTAACGCTTAGAATGATTATTTTTGGCAAAAAGTTTAAAGAATGAACACAAACAGTCTGGAGCATTTAATAGTAGTGGGCGACAGGGTTTTAATAAAACCAAAATCTGCTGTAAATCAGTCAAAAGGAGGATTGTTCCTGCCTCCGGGATACAAGGAAAAAGAAGAGATACAAAGCGGCTATGTGGTTAAGGTTGGCCCGGGATATCCCATACCATTGCCATCGGAAAATTTTGACGAACCCTGGAAGAAAAAAGAAGAGGCTGTTAATTATATCCCTTTGCAAACACAAATCGGCGACCTTGCTATTTTTCTTAAAAAAGGTGCCGTAGAGATACAGTATCAGGACGAAAAATATTTTATTGTCCCCCAAAATTCCATCCTTCTGCTGGAGCGAAACAATTTCGACGATGAATAAATTAAAACAACTTACATGGTTGCTCTTGCCGATAGTTTTGCTGCTGTACAGCTGCTCCGGCAAAAAACAAACCACTTCGCCCGAACAATATTTTAAAGGCAAATCACTTGTTTCAACCATTCGCTATGCAACCCTTTTTGATGTTTACAAAACCGATGGCATACGCAAGGTGGTTATTCACAGTCCGTTTTCCGATACCATTGCCGCTGCTGTTTTTTATTTGGTTGACAGCTCAATATTTAAGCGGTTTCAATCGTTAAAAAATGTATTGCCGTTTCCACTTACAAAAGTAGCGGTGCTTTCGTCAACACAGCTCAATGCAATTTACAAGCTGAAGCTGTTAAAAAGCGTTGCAGGCATAGCCGATGCAAAATATATACAGAATAGAAAGGTAAAAGAGCTAATGGCTTCCGGAGTAATCGAAGAGGTTTCTGCCCGTGGGCAACTCTTTACCGAAAAAACCATTATGCTCAACCCGCAGGCCATCTTTTTTTCACCCTATCAACAGGGACAGGCGCTACCCGTAAAAGGAACAATAGCAACCATTCCGTTTTTCGATTTTATGGAAGAAAGCCCGTTGGGCAGAGCCGAATGGATTAAATTTACTGCTGCCTTTATGGGGCAGGAAACCAAAGCAGACAGCATTTTTGCAGCCATCGAAACTGAATATCAACAGCTGGAAAAAACAGTTGCTTCAACCCATAAAAAACCCACCGTTTTTTCGGGAAAATATTTTAACGGCCAGTGGTTTGTGCCGGGTGGAAAAAGCTATATGACCCGGCTGTTTGCTGCTGCCGGCGCCAACTACATTTGGAAAAACGATTCGTCGAGAAGCAGCATTCCCTTAGACTTTGAAATTGTTTTGCAAAAAGCACAAAACGCCGACTATTGGCGAATTTTAGGCGGACTGAAAGATGGTAATGTGTACAATGAGTTACTGAATCAAAACAGACTGTACAGCCATTTTAAGGCATTTAAAAATCATCATATAATTTATTGCGACCCTGCTGCCACAGCCTATTTTGAAAAAAGCACGCTTGAACCGCAGGTACTATTAAAGGACTTTATTTTTGCTTTTCACCCGGAGTTATTACCCGGATACAGGCCTGTTTATTACAGTGTTAAGTCAAAATAATTACGGGATGGAATCAATGAAAAAGATACTGTTTTTAATGATGTTGGTTAGCTTGTTTGCCTGCCAAAAAAACAAACCGACAGAAAATAAAAAAGCCCGGTGGATAAAAAATGCTTTTGCCACCCTTGAAAGCAATAATTTTCCAAGGGTAAAAGCCATAGCATGGTGGAACGAAAATTTTGACAACTCATTTTTAAAGGTAAACTCATCAGCTGAAAGCCTGAATGCCTACAAAACTGGTGTTAAGTCCTCAACATTTATAACAACAGCAACCTTGAATGCCAATAAGCTTATCGAACCTGTGTCGGGTATTTACCATGCTGCTTTTCCCGATTTTGGAGGAACAGAGGATGTTGTAACTTCTGACCGGATACTCAATTTCGAAAATCTTGTAAACAAAAAATTGGTTTGGGCCTATTTTTCCAACAACTGGTACAACCACATTCAATTCCCGGCAACTGCTGTAAAAACCATTCACTTGGCAGGCAAAATACCTTTTATCAGAATGATGCCAAGAACTAACTTTGACGAAGGCGGACCTGACCCAAACTACACCATGCAAAAAATAATTGACGGCATATTTGATACGGCACTAACCCAATGGGCAATTGATGCCGCCAAAACCAACATTCCTTTATTGGTTGAGTTTGGTACTGAAGTAAACGGTAATTGGTTTCCGTGGAATGGCCAATATAACGGTGCCGGCGAAACAACCGGCTATGGTGACCTAAATCTGCCGGACGGACCCGAAAGATTTAGAGATGCTTACCGCCATATTATTGATATTTGCAATAACAACGGGGCAAATAATATAACCTGGTTTTTTCATGCTGATGCTTATGGTGTGCCAAACGCCGACTGGAACAAAATAGAAAATTACTATCCCGGCGATGATTATATTGACTGGCTTGGGGTAAGTGTTTACGGTCCACAGGAAAGCAAAGATGATTATCAGGATTTTGTGGAAATAATGAGTGATATTTATCCCTCTTTAACCAATTTATCGGATAAGCCAATTGCCATTCTGGAATTTGCCGTTACTGAAATGAACTAAATGGCTAAACCCTGTGTGAGAAGGCGGTTCTTAGTGTGCTATTCTTGCTCCTTCCGGCACTAATCACAATATTAACAGCCGGACAAAAGCATGGTTTGCATTTAAGTACCTGATTTGGCCAAGCAGTTCCATAATTCATAATAATATTAATTTTCGGAGTTATAGTCCGAATTTTAATATTAATTTTCGGACTTGTATTCCGAAATTTAATATTATATTTGTGGCCAAATAAATTTAAAATGTTTCAACGATATTATAACCATGTTAAAGATATTATTCCCCGGGGAAAGGTATTAATCATTTATGGGAGCAGGCGCGTAGGGAAAACCACGTTGCTTAATAAAATTTTAGCATCATCGGGTTTAAAATACAGAATAGATTCGGGGGAAAACATCAGAGTAAATCAAATATTGAATTCCAATGATTTTGGTTTGATTTCAGAGTTTGTAGAGGGCATTGATGTTTTGGCTGTTGACGAAGCGCAACAAATTACAGGAGTTGGAAACGGCCTGAAAATTATTGTTGATAATTTTCCGCAGGTAAAATTAATAGCCACCGGCTCCTCGTCCTTCGATTTGTCACAAAAAACCGGCGAACCGCTTACGGGACGAAAGAAAATCTTAAAATTATTTCCTTTTTCACAAGGTGAGTTATTATTTGAATTTACTAAGTACGAACTAAAAAATAAACTAAACGACTTTCTGATATTCGGTTCATATCCTGAAGTAGTTACCAGTAATTCAAAACAAGATAAAACAGAGTTGCTTGATGAATTGGTAAATTCCTATTTACTAAAAGATATCCTGGCACTGGATAAAATTCGTAATTCCAATGTTTTGTTTAATCTTTTAAAACTATTGGCATTTCAGGTTGGTAATTTGGTTTCGATTAATGAACTTGCAAAACAACTTCGTATTGATGGCAAAACTGTTGACCGCTATCTTGATTTATTGGAAAAAACATTTATTATTTTCAAACTAAATGCCTTTAGCAGCAATCCGCGAAAAGAAATAAGTAAAAAAAGTAAATACTATTTTTTTGATAACGGCATACGAAATGGAATTATCATGCAGTTTGCACCCCTCGATCTCAGAAATGATATCGGACAACTATGGGAAAACTTTATGGTTTCGGAAATTTATAAAAAAAATGCCTATCAAAAATTATTTCAGCAATTATACTTCTGGCGAAATTTTAACAAACAGGAAATCGACCTTGTGATTGAAAAAGAAGGAAAGCTTAAAGCTTTTGAATTTAAATGGCATAAAAATTCAGGTAAAATTCCGGCCGATTTTATTAATAAATATGGTGAGGTTGAATTTTCAATTATCAATCAGAATAACTACCTTAATTTTCTTGAATTATCATAATGAGTGCTGTCTAATTAAGGATTATTTTTAACCTGATGAATCAAAATCAACATAAACCGTCTTTTGCCATCCCTGTTACAATACTATTGTTAGTGTTGCTGGTTTTGTCGATGTTAAATCTTTGGTTTGGGTCGGTTGATTTGTCGTGGAAGGAGCTTGTGGGTTCCATTTTGGGCCATCATGCTACGCCGCAGACAAACATCATAATTTGGGAGTATCGTATGCCACAGGTTTTTACTGCCATTGCCGTGGGCATGGGATTGAGTGTTTCGGGACTGCTGTTGCAAACGGTATTTCGCAACCCTTTGGCCGGACCGTCGGTTTTAGGAATCAGTTCGGGAGCAAGTTTTGGAGTGGCCATTGTGGTGCTGGCAGGTTCGGCATTGGGTATCAATGTACTTCAAGGTGCTTTTATGCTTAACGATATGGCTGTTGTTACAGCTGCTTTTGCCGGTGCACTGTTGGTGATGGCAATCATTTTGTATGTTTCGGGGCGCATCGGAAATATTGTTACCGTTCTGATTATAGGCATTATGCTGGGCTATGCCGTTTCGGCGGTGGTGGGGGTGTTACAGTTTTTCAGCGGAACCGAAGAGCTTCACGCCTACGTGCTTTGGGGGTTGGGAAGTTTTTCGAAAAACAGCCTTGCACGAAGCGAACTTGTTTTACTGATAACGTTGTTGACAGTTGCTGCCACATGGTTTTTTGCCATCCCGTTAAACGCCATGTTGCTGGGCGAAAACTATGCCCGAAGCCTCGGTTTTAACCTTAAAAAGTACAATACCGTTATCCTGCTTTTGGCGGGATTGCTTATAGCCCTCGGGACAGCCTTTACCGGTCCCATTGCCTTTATCGGGTTAGCGGTTCCGCATTTGGCACGCGCCCGGTTTAACACCTCAAACCACAAAATACTGATACCTGCCACACTGCTTACAGGCGCTAATTTGGCACTGTTGTGTAATTTAATTGCACGGCTTCCGGGCATGGATGTTTCGTTGCCCATTAACGCCGTTACCTCCATGATTGGCGCGCCCATCGTAATTTGGATTATTGTAAAACGAAGTAAAATTAAAGTTTCTTGAAAAACTTGTTATCCATACAAAATCTCTCAACGGGTTATCACCTGAAAAAGGGCAGAACACGACTGCTGCATCAAAATATATCGGTTGAGGTGAATCGTGGAAAATTAATTGCCGTATTGGGACCTAACGGAGCCGGAAAATCTACCCTTTTGAAAACATTGCTTGGTTTTATTCCTGCTTTAAAAGGTGAAATCAGCTATGGTGAAAAAAAGCTTTCGGAAATTACGGTTAAAACAATGGCCTCCATGGTTTCGGTGGTGCTAACCGACAGAATTGACGACACGTACCTTACTGCCGGCGAGATTATTATGGCAGCACGATATCCCTATATATCATTGACAGGTGTTTTTGATGATAGCGACATCAAAATAATTGAAAAAGCTGTTGAAATGACAGGTGTAATGGCCTTTTTAAACCGTAAGTTTCAAACCTTAAGCGATGGCGAAAAACAGCGGGTTATGATAACAAGGGCTTTGGCACAGGAGACACCGCTTATTTTTATGGACGAACCCACCGCTTATATCGATTCGCCGGGCCGAGTGGAGCTGATGCATCTTTTAAAAACAATTCCAACGCAGGGTAAAACCATCTTAATGACCATCCACGATGTGGAGCTTGCATTACGTTTTGCCGACGAACTGTGGCTGTTGGGAAAGGAGGGTTTATTTGTTAAAGGCAATCCCGAAGAGTTGATTGCCAACGGCAGCATCAACAAACTTTTTGACACCGAAACAGTTAAGTTTGACAGAGAAACGAGAAGTTTTATATAAATCAGAAAAACAACAATTTTGCGTGTTACCGATCCAACGTAGTTCTTTCCAATTTCAAATTGACATATGGTCAATCCCTTACACAGCGCACTGTTCTTCCCTTACTAATCTGGCTGGTATTGCGGTAGATTTTGCTTGTGTTGAAATCGAGCCTTCTTATTAACGGGAGGCCTCCGGTTTGGCTTGATGTCCAAATAGTACCACGGTTTTTTAAATAATCAAAGGATGAGGTGGCTGTTCTGAAACCTGTTCCCAAAGCTGTAAAGCCTAAGGAGTTTGTAGCGCCGGTATTGGGGGTATTCCAATATATGGTACCGGTATCTTTCAGCATTCCCCCTTCGTTGGTACCGCGCCAGTCGGTTGAGTCGGCACTTTGTTGACTCATGCCCAAGGCCATTTCCATTGTTTTCCATTCAGCATCAGAGGGAATATGCCACCCTGTCGGACAGATACCCTGTGCCCCGGAGGCAGTTACATAATTCATCATCTCATTCCATTGGTATAAGCCACCGTAAACATCACAGGAATCCTTTTGATCGTTATAGCAAAATTTCTCAATAGTGTTGTTATTGGTTTGGTTGTACGATGAGCTAATCATAGTGCCTAAATTCAAATTTTCGGCCATCCAGCATTGATTGCCTATTTTTACGGTACTATATGAGGAAGAATCTCTGTAATCAATTAAATTGTCTCCACATACAAACTGCGCATTAAAAACCGATTGATTGTCGTAGCATGTCCATTTGCTACCATTGTATATACATAAGGTTTTCAAATTGGTATTATAAACATAGGTACCTGAAGCAGGGTTTGAAATGGCCTCCATTTGCGTTTGCGTCAGGTGGGGAGGCAACCAACCTTTGTTGGTTGATGAGAGTTCGAAAAGTGCAGAGGAATCAGGAGTAGTGGTGCCTATGGCTACCTGGCCGGTACCTTTTATACGCATAAGCTCCGTAAAATTGGTACTGCTTCCATAACCAAAGGCGATGTTGGATGATGCACTGTCGGTAAAAATTTGAAACAGGTGATACTGAACACCAAAACCGTAATGATTTCCTGACTGACCATACAAAGATATCTTATTACCCAGAATATCTTTAAAGGTCAGAGGAAACCCCGGCGTAGTGGTACCAATGCCCACATTGCCCGTTTCCGATTCTATATACATAGCCTGAACCGGTGTGCCGTTGTTATCTCCCTTAACCTGCAATATGGCAGCCGAATTGGCGTTACTACCGTCTTTGTTGATGGCTACCTGGGCAAAGCCGTTGAGGGTTAACAGAGCGCTAAATAAAATAGTAAAAAATAAATTTATTTTCATTGTTTTATGTTTTAAACGATTGTATTCAACTTAAGCCCTCCCGGATTGTCTCCGGGAGGTTTTACAGCAACCAATTTTCCTACCTTTGGTTTTATAATTTTTTATTACCTGCCCAACTTACTTTCCAATTCCAATATTGACAAAACAATAAATGGTCAATCATCCTTGAGGCAACGGACACTAGAGCCGTTCAGCTTGTAGCCTTCGACACGGCGCACCTTGCCGCTGGTGTTGGTCAGGCCCCGGATCCACGCGCGTATATATGAGTACTCAGTACTCGACCACCATTCGCCGTAGTCGCCAAGGTAGACAAACGACCCATCAGTACGGCGGACGCCCCCCGGGAGGGCAGTAAACCCACTAGTATTGGTTGCTCCTGTATTTGGGGATTTCCAGTGGGTTGTTCCGGTTTCTTTTAGTTTGCCGCCTTCGTCTGTTCCCCTATATTCGGTTCCGTCAGCTTGTGTCTGGCTCATACCAAGATACATTTCCATGGTTTTCCATTCATCGTCGGTAGGTAAATGCCAGCCGCTTGGGCAGATACCCTGTGTGCCGGCGGTGGTATCGTATTGCATGGCTTCATCCCATTTGTACAAACCGCCGTAGGTGTCGCAATTTGTTGTACTGTTGTTGTAACAGTACTTTTCAATGGTGTTGTTGTTTGTTTGTTCTTGTGATCCGTTAATTCTTGTGCCTACATTCAGGTTTTCAGCCATCCAGCATTGGCTTCCAATTTTTACAGTCGAAAATGAATAGCCTGTTTCTGTATCTAAATATGTTTTGCCACAAATAAAAAATGAATTATACAATGATTGATTATCCATACATTTCCATTGGGTATTGTTGTAATAGCAAAGCCCTTCTTTATCGGTATTGTAAATGGTTAGTCCTTCGGCAGGTGAAACAATGGCATTCATTTGAGCTGTTGTCATTCGGGGCGGTAAAAAACCTTTTTCGGTGCTGTTGATTTCGAGCAAAGCACTGGCTTCAGGTGTAGAGGTTCCAATTCCCACCTGGCCTGTTCCGGTTATACGCATCAACTCGGTAAAATTGCCACCGCCGCTACTGCCGTAACCGAAAGCGATATTGGATGATGAATTTCTACCGTGTATTTGAAACAGATGGTACTGAATACCAAACCCCCAATTGTCACCCGTTTGCCCGTAAAGCGAAATTTTATCGCCAAAAACATTTTTAAAGGTTAAAGGAAACCCCGGCGTAGTGGTACCAACACCCACATTGCCCGTTTCCGATTCTATATACATAGCCTGAACCGGAGTGCCGTTGTTATCTCCCTTAACCTGCAATATGGCAGCCGAATCAGCGGTACTGCCGTCTTTGTTGATGGCTACCTGGGCAAAGCCGTTGAGGGTTAACAGAGCGCTAAATAAAATTGTAGAAAATAAATTTATTTTCATTGTTTTATGTTTTAAACGATTATATCCAACTTAAGCCCTCCCGGAAACAATCCGGGAGGTTTTACAGCAACCAATTTTCCTACCTTTGGTTTTATAATTTTTTATTACCTGCCCAACTTACTTTCCAATTCCAATATTGACAAAACAATAAATGGTCAATCATCCTTGAGGCAACGGACACTACGTCCGACCGCCGCCTTGTAGTAGTTGTAACGGTACACTTTGTTGTATTCGTAGCGCAGGCGCCGGATCCACGCGTTCGTACCTGAACCCTCAGTACTCGACCACCAGCCGCCGAGGGTGCCAAGGTCATAGAACGACCCATCGTTGCCGCGGTAGCCCCCCGGGAGGCCCGTGAAACCACTGGAATTCGTGGCGCCTGTATTGGGGCTGTGCCAATGGGTTGTGCCGGTTTCTTTTAGTTTGCCGCCTTCGTCTGTCCCTCTCCATCCGGTTGCGTCAGCTTGTGCCTGGCTCATACCAAGATACATTTCCATGGTTTTCCATTCATTGTCGGTAGGTAAATGCCAGCCGTTTGGGCATATGCCTTTTGCTCCAGCTGTGGTTACGTATTGCATCATTTCATCCCATTGGTACAAACCGCCGTAGGTATCGCAATTTGTTGTACTGTCGTTGTAACAATACTTTTCAATGGTGTTGTTGTTGGTTTGGTCTTGTGATC
>WGDP01000205.1 GCA_015493215.1 Bacteroidales bacterium
AAAAGCGAGAAGAAAGCGGAAAAACTACGTATTGACCACTTAAATAAAGAAAACGAGTTAAAATCGAATCAGCTGGCAATACATGCTTTAAACATGATGCAGAAAAATAAAATGCTCAGGGAGTTGGGGAATGAGCTAAATGTACTTGAAAAACAACTAAATAAAGATGAGAAAACGCAACTAAAGAAAATAAGACGAACCATTACGAAAAACCTGAACTCCGAAAGAGAGTGGAACATTTTTCATCACTATTTCAGTTATATCCATCCTTCCTTTTTTGAAACATTAAAAGAGAAACACAAAGCCCTTACAACCTACGACATACGGCTGGCAGCGCTTATCAGGTTTAACCTTAGCACCCACGAAATTGCTGCTGCGCTAAACATTTCTCCCGGCAGTGTAAAAACCGCCCGCCACCGTTTAAAAAAGAAACTAAACCTGCAACCAGATGACAATTTAGACCGGTTTTTGGGAAACATTTAACCTTTGGCTATTTCCTGTTTTGATGCGCAGGGGATTTCCACAAGCTCATCCGGATTCACCTGTCTGTCCTGTGGATTGAGTACATTACCCGGGCACCTTCCAATCTCCTAAATAATGTTAAACCCAAACCTCTTTTTTATACACCTCTTTTACAGTTCAAATTTTCAGTTAGTTTTGCAATACCTAAAAATAGTATCTATGCGTATAGCAATTTTTGGAAAAGCTTTTGATGAAAGTCAACTCGATTATTTAAAGTTGTTTATAGAAGAACTTACAGCCCGTAAGGCCGAACTGTGCTTTTACGAACCCTACTTCGAAGCGCTTAAAAAGAGTTTGGAACTCCCCAAAGGAGTCTGTTTTTACCGTACCCACCAGCAGTTGCGCAATCATGCCGATATGATGTTTTCCATTGGAGGCGATGGTACCATGCTCGACACATTGCCCTATGTGCGCGATTCGGGGATTCCTATTTTGGGCATTAACCTCGGGCGCCTCGGGTTTTTATCAAGTATTCCCAAAGATGAAATTAAAGAGGCCATTGACAACGTGTGGAATAACAACTATTTTCTGGAACAGCGAACACTCATTCAACTTGTTAAGCCCGAAAATCTTTTCGGTGAACTCGATTTTGCATTAAATGACTTAACCATCTATCGTACCAACAGCGATTCGTTATTAACAGTACATGTTTATTTAGACAATAAGTTTTTAAATACCTATTGGGGTGACGGGTTAATTGTTTCCACGCCAACCGGTTCCACAGCTTACTCGTTGAGTGTTGGCGGGCCTATTGTTACGCCCGGTTCACAAAATTTTGTAATTGCGCCCATTGCTTCACACAATTTAACGGTACGTCCCATCGTTATTCAGGACAGTAATGAAATCAGAATCCGGGTAGAAGGACGTGAAACAAAGTATCAGCTTACCATGGATTCGCGACAGAACACACTTGATATGAACGATGAGATTATTATTAAAAAGTGTGATTTTAAAGTGAATCTGGTACAAATGTATGATAAAGACTTTTATACAACAATTCGTGAGAAGTTGCTTTGGGGTAAGGACGTCCGAAATTAGATGTCGGGTTTAAATAAAAAAAAGCTATTTTTGGCGCTCAAAATCAGGATGAAAGAAAACAAAAACATGAAAAAGGGTAACAACCTGAAATACTTATTTGTAGTACTCTTATTGGCAGTTGCCGGCTCTTCGGCAAAAGCACAAAAAACATTGGAAGTGGGGCTTTTTGGTGGAACCTCTTATTATATTGGCGACCTCAACCCTGCCATCCCGTATAACATGGCTCAATTGGGCTATGGAGGCGTGGTAAGGCTAAACACTTCGCCACGGTGGACCTTTAAACTCTCTTACTCGCGCGGAAAAGTAAAAGGTGACGACTTAGTAACAAAGGCCGTAGCCAACCGGAACTTAAACTTTGTTTCAACCATTAACGATTTTTCGCTGGTAAGTGAATTTAATTTTTGGGATTACTTTACAGGAAGCAAGAAAAGCTTTTTTACTCCCTACCTGTTTGGCGGTGTTGGCTTTTTTCTGTTTAACACCAAGGCACTGGATGGTACACCCTTGCAACCACTGGGTACCGAAGGCCAAAATGCAGGGTTCGACGGACGTAAACCCTATGCAAAATATGGCGTTGCCTTTCCGTTTGGCTTTGGATTTAAATACAGCATAAACGACAAACTGGGTCTTGCTTTCGAATGGGGCATGCGCAAAACATTTACCGACTATATAGATGATGTAAGCACTACCTATTACGACAACTCGGTTAACGACCCCTACTCCGACCCCACAGCATCGCACGATGCATACGAACAACGTGGCAACAGCAAAACAAACGACTGGTACAACTTTACCGGCATTACGCTTACCTATAAATTTGATTTGTATAACAAACGTAATTGCCACGTTGGTAAATGGTAACCTTAGAAAAAGCATGAGTTTAAAAGAAAAAATAGTTGATGAAAGGCTGCCGCAGCACATTGCAATCATTATGGATGGCAATGGCAGATGGGCAAAAAAGCACGGCAAGGAGCGTTACGAAGGACACTACGAAGGTGTTGAAACCGTACGTAAAATTGTTGAGGCTTCTGCCGAATTGGGTATTAAATTTCTGACACTGTATGCTTTTTCAACCGAAAACTGGCGCCGGCCTAAAGAAGAGGTGGATGCACTGATGCACCTTTTTGTGGAAACCATCCAACAGGAGTTGCCCACGCTTAACAAAAACGGTATTCGTTTACGAGCCATTGGCGATATTGCCAGTATGCCTCAACAAAATATTGATAAGCTAAACGAAACCATGGCCAAAACCGAAAACAACAGCAAAATGGATCTTATTCTGGCACTAAGTTATAGTGGCAGGTGGGAAATTTTAGATGCTGTTAAAAAAATTGTGGCCGACCAGAAAAAAAACCTTATCTCAGCCGAAGATATTGACGAAAAACTGTTTTCAACTTACTTAAACACAGCTGGTATTCCCGACCCTGAACTATTGATAAGAACCAGCGGCGAACTTAGAATCAGTAACTATTTACTATGGCAAATAGCCTACACCGAGTTGTACATTACACCAAAATTATGGCCCGAGTTCGATAAAGAAGATTTGTATGAAGCCATCCTTGATTTCCAAAGCAGAGAACGGAGATTTGGAATGACAAGTGATCAGATTAAAAGGTAGAAAGTGGAAATGAAAAAAGAGATTATACTTCCGAGTATTAAAAAAATGGTGTTAGTGGCATTGCTTGTGCTTCCCTTTTTGGGGAACGCCCAAATAAGCATCGGCAACGACCTGTCAAAAATAAATTACGCCTCGCCAACTCCTTACACAATTGGAGGAATTACGGTTTCGGGTATCGAATACCTCGATAAAAATGTAATCATAATGCTTTCCGACCTGGAGGTCGGGAAAAAAATCAGGGTACCGGGCGACGAAATTTCGAGTGCCATCAGAAAACTGTGGGATCAGGGGCTGTTTGAAGACATTAAAATTATCGCCACCGATATTAAAGGCGATAAAATTTTTCTTGATATCTATTTAAAAGAGCGGCCAAGGCTCAATAAATTTTCGTTTTCAGGTGTTAAAAAAACGGCTGCCGACGATATTCGTGAAAAAATTAACCTTACCCGTGGCGATGTGGTTACCGAACACCTTAAAATAAGAACCGCCAACATTATTAAAGACTATTTTCGTGACAAAGGATATCTGAACACCGAGGTCAAGATTAACGAAACTCCCGATAAAAAAAGTAAAAACTTTGTAAACCTTGCCATTCAAATTAAAAAGAATAAAAAGGTTAAAATCGAGCACATTAACATTTATGGAAACCATGCCCTTTCGGCTGATGCGGTTAGGAGCGCCATGAAAGAAACCAAAGAGCGCGGGCACCTTAATCCGTTGGACAGCCTCGGGCCAACCATTATAACCATGGTACAACATGCGGTAAGGTTTCAGTTTAAACAAATACCCGAAGACCTGGCACACTTTTTTGTTACAAACTATAAGGTTAAAATTTTTAAAGGCTCAAAATTTATAGAAAGCGATTATAAGGATGACCTTAAAAAGATTGTAGAAAAATACAATAAAAAAGGATATCGTGATGCCCATATTGTGAGCGATTCGGTTTATAAAATCGACAACGAAAACATAGCCATCGACATCCATATCGACGAGGGAAACCGATATTATTTCAGAAACATAAAATGGATTGGAAACACCATTTACAATTCACGGTTTCTTACCCAAATACTGGGAATACGCAAAGGGGATGTTTACAACCGCGATTTGCTTGAAACCAACCTGCAATACAATCCCGAAGGGTTTGACATTAGCTCACTTTATATGGATAACGGCTACCTGTTTTTTAATGCCACCCCTGTTGAAACTTATGTAAACAACGATTCCATTGATTTGGAAATCAGAATTCACGAAGGGAAGCAGGCACGTATTAACAAGGTTACCATTAAAGGAAATACCAAAACCAACGACCACGTTGTAATTCGCGAGCTGCGTACCATTCCCGGGCATCTGTTTAGCCGTTCCGATGTTATTCGTTCAACCCGCGAGCTGGCACAGTTAAAATATTTTAATGCCGAAAATTTAAAACCAAACATTAATCCTAACCCTGCTGACGGTTCTGTTGATATTGAATATCAGGTAGAAGAGGCATCAGCCGACCAAATTGAGCTTTCAGGAGGATGGGGCTACGGCAGGATTATCGGAACCCTGGGGTTGAGTTTTAATAACTTTTCCATTCGTAACTTTTTTAACAAAGGCGCCTGGAAACCTATCCCTTCGGGCGATGGCCAAAAACTATCGTTAAAATTTCAAACTTACGGTGTGGGATACATGAGTTGGAGTGCTTCGTTTACCGAACCCTGGCTTGGGGGACGCAAGCCCAATGCACTTACCCTGTCGTATTATCACTCGCGTTACGGCAACGGATTGCCATCGTGGAACGAAAAAAGTTCTTCGTTTGTTATTAACGGATATACCGTTGGTTTGGGAAAAAGGCTTACCTGGCCCGATGACTTCTTTACGCTGTATCAGGCAGTTAACCTCCAGTTTTATAAGCTTAAAAACTATTCAACAATCTTTCCTGTTGGAACCGGAACCGGCAACTTTAATAACCTGAGCTACGAAATTATTTTGGGTCGTAACTCCACCAACGCTCCCATTTATCCTCGTAACGGCTCTGATTTGTCGTTATCTCTCGAATTGACACCCCCTTATTCGCTTTTCTCATCGCAGGATTATACAAACCTCGATGATAATTCAAAGTACAAATGGATTGAGTATCACAAATGGAAAATTAAAGCCTACTGGTATTTTGAGCTGATGGATAAACTTGTGTTGGCCACCAAATTCAGATACGGATTTTTGGGACACTACAATGCTGACTTGGGCAACACCCCTTTCGAGCGGTTTTACCTTGGTGGCGACGGAATGTCGGGGTACAACAACTTTGACGGGCGCGAAATTATTGCCATGCGCGGATACACCAACGAGTCGGTTACACCGTTGTATTATAAAGATAAAAATATTGGCGGAACCATCTATTCGAGATATACTCTGGAGTTAAGGTATCCGCTTTCGCTCAATCCCAATTCCACCATTTATGCCCTGGCCTTTTTTGAAGCCGGAAACTCATGGTTGAATTTTAACAACTTCGACCCCTTTAATGTTAAAAGGGCAGCCGGTGTGGGATTCAGAGTATTTTTACCCATGTTTGGTATGCTGGGACTCGACTGGGCTTACGGTTTCGATCCCATTCCGGGATTGCCAAGCGCCAGCGGAAGCCACTTCCACTTCTCACTTAACCAGTCGCTGGATTAATTTTGGCAAAGTTTTTGAACATTATATAGAAATCCTTAAAACTTATAACCATGAAAAAACAAGTAATAACTGCTGCATTGGCAACCCTTTTATTAACAATAGGTTTTTCTATTCAGGCCAATGCACAATCGCAAAAATATGCTTATGTTGACAGCGAATATGTTCTTGATAACATACCTGAATATCACGATGCTCAGGACGAGTTAAACAGCTGGTCGGAAAAATGGCAGAAAGAAATTGATACCCTTTATTCGCAAATCGACCATCTTTACAAAAAATATCAGGCCGAAAAAGTATTGTTGCCGGATGATGTTAAAAAGAAAAGAGAAGACGAGATTGTTAAAAAAGAGGGCGAAATGAAAGCTCTTCAGCAAAAATATTTTGGCCCTCAGGGGGAGTTGTACAAAAAAAGAAAAGAGTTGGTTCAACCCATTCAGGAAAAAGTATATAACGCCATCGAATCGTTGGCCAAAACCAATAATTACGCTTTTGTGTTTGATAAATCGGGAGGCGTTACCATTCTTTATGCCGCCCCCAAATACGACATTAGCGATGATGTATTGGATGAAGTGGGCACGGTAATGCAAACAGTAAGACGCGATAGCAGAAAGAAAAAGTAAAAATTTTTTAGTTGTTGAATATTGAAATTGCTGTTTTTTTGGCGATTTAACATGTTTTAAATTAACACCTATTCTTTTTTTTCTAAATTTGCTGCCTAAAAATCACACAAATAAATTAATTTACAGTAAAATAAGTTTTTTAAAGATGAAAAAACCATTAGCAATTTTAATCGTAGCCCTTTTAATTTCAGGGATGAGTTTTGGTCAAACAAATGCAAAATTTGGATACATTGATTCCAATAAAATTTTGACTGAAATGCCTCAAACCGATTCTTTACAAAAAGAATTAAAAAATTATGCCGATTATTTAGATCAGCAAATGCAGACCATGGGGCAGGAATATCAGAAAAAAGTTCAGGATTATCAGCAAAATGTTGCCGGCATGTCCGACCTCATTCGCCAAACCAAAGAAAAAGAGATAACCGACCTGCAACAACGTATTCAGGCTTTTCAGGCTTCAGCCGATCAGGATCTTCAGAAAAAACAGCAAGAACTATTTAACCCTGTTATTCAGCAGATTAAAGATGCCATTACAGCAGTTGGTAAAGAAAACAATTACAATTACATTTTAGATGTAGGTACCGGTGCTGTTGTATTTTATCAGGGTGATGATGTTTTAGGCCTTGTAAAGAAAAAATTGGGCATCAAGTAAAATTGCCTTTAAAATCAATTAAAAGCCTCACTGTTAAAACAATGAGGCTTTTTTGGTTACAAGGGTTTATAACCTCCCTTATAGTTCTACACTAAAGCTTATTCAAATTTCAGATGGTAAAGTTTGTTATCTGTAACTAACCCCGCTCTTTCAGGTTTGTAACCTGAAAGACTAAAAGACTACCAAAGCTTATTCAAATTTCAGATGGTAAAGTTTGTTATCTTTGTATAATAATATTTTATAAAAACAAGGTTATAATGAAAATTGAAAAGGTTTTTTTAATGGTCGTTTTTTGGTCAGCTAAACCTTAGCAACTCCCTTGCAGTTTCGTCCGGATTATCTTTTTTGCGTTCTACCTTAATAATACTTTCAGGGTTGCGTTTTGAAATGCCAAATTCGTAGGCTTTGTCGTAATAGCGCAAAGTTAAACCGGCTACTTTTGCAAGCTCATTGTTGTTTAATGCCTCAAGTGCTTCGTTGGCAAACTGTCCGCCAAGCCTTTCACGAATTTTTTCAATCTGTTCGGCCAGCAGTTGTTTTTCAAAGTTACCATACTCTTTTACAAGCCGCTTTACCCGTTCAGCCTTTGGAATAACTACTTTAATAACTGTGGCGTTTCGCATTTGAACAAACAGAGGGTCAGGAATGCCGCAGGTGCCCAGTTGCCGGCTTTCGTCTTCAATCCATATCGGTTTTGAAAAATCAAATTTCAACCAGGCGTTAGCAAGATTGTTTTCAAACTGCTCGTTGGAGGGTTGTGGGTGCTGTCCCAACGGGCCAAATACCGAACCCTTATGGTGCGCAATCCCTTCAATATCCAAAAACTGTTGACCAAGTTTTTCCAGCTCCTTTAAAATAGCCGTTTTACCGCTTCCGGTATAACCGCCGAGCACAATAATTTTTGCAGGCCTTGAAAATTGTTCTCTGATGTATCGGCGATAGGCTTTGTATCCGCCATCCAGCACCATGGGTTTAAGCCCTGCAGTTTCAAAAAGCCAGGCTATGCTGCCTGAGCGCATGCCTCCCCGCCAGCAATGAACCATGATTTTTTTGTCCTTTTTTACCAGTTTTTTTGCCTGTTTCACAAATCCGGCCATTTTTGGACCCACATACTCTAATCCAAGTAAAACGGCATTTTCTTTGCCGCCCTGTTTATACCTGATGCCCACCTGTTTTCGCTCTTCGTTATCGAAAAGAGGAATGTTAACGGCACCGGGAATATGAGCTTTGGCATATTCGGCAGGCGACCGAACATCCACCAACGGCAGGGTGTGGGTCAGGGGCAAAAAATCTTTAATGGGTAATTTAACAGGCATAATATTATTTGTTGCAAGGGTTTAAATATGGTGCACGCCGCATTTTAAAATTATAACTTTTCAAACTATCAATATGTTTATTTCGTGTATTAACTTTCATATTTACATATAATTGCGGTATGCACTATATTTATTGACAGAGCCTGTGTATCAATTATTTAATTCATAATTTGTACTTCTTCCGCCTGATTTCTCTTGTCTTAATATACCTTTTTCTATTAAGTCTTTAATATCCCTTAAAGCTGTGTCCTGCGAACATTTTGTGATTTTTGCCCATTTCGATGTTTTCAGTTTTCCTTCAAATCCATCCAAAAGTTTATTTAGCATTAAGCGTTGCCGACTGTTTAATTCCGTGTTTTTATGTTTGTCCCAGAAATCAGCTTTGTATAAAACTTTTTCAATGGTTTTTTCTGAATTTTTTAATACACGAAATAAACAATTTAAAAACCAAACTATCCATTCTGTTATATCAGCATCATTGTGTTGAACTTTTTGTAAAGTATCGTAATATATTTTTCGTTCCAATAACATTTGGTTTGATAAACTGTAAAATCGCAAGGAACTATTATCAGAACGGGCTAATAATAAATCGGATATCGCCCTGGCTATACGTCCGTTACCATCATCAAAAGGATGTATTATTATAAACCATAAATGAGCAATGGCTGACTTAATAACCATATCAATATCCGTATAGTTATTAAACCAGTCCAAAAATCTGTCCATTTCAAATTTAACCTGTTTCACGGGCACAGCCTGATAATGTACTTTTTCTTTTCCCATTGCGCCTGAAACAATTTGCATTTCATCTTTTCTATAACAAGCCACATCAATTTCATACAAACCACTTCTTCCTATCGGGAAAAGAGCTCCGTGCCAAGCAAATAACCTTTCTTCATCAAGAGGTTTTTCATAGTTTTGAGTAGCATCAAGCAACATTTCAACAACACCTTCAACATTTCTGTCAGGATAGACCATTCCCGCATACTCAATTCCTAATCTTCTTGCAATGGAAGAACGAACTTGCTCGTAATTTAAAAATTCGCCTTCTATTTCAGATGATTTAACTACATCAAGTGTCAAAGTTGACAATATTGTTTCTTCTTTAATAGAAAAACCGAGGGCATTTATTTGGCCAAATATTTTACCTTGTAAATATCTAAGTTTGCCCAGTAAAACATGGATTTCCCTTTCATTCCAAGTGAAATCAGGCCAACTCTTATATTGATATATGTATTTTGCCATACTATTTCTTTATGTTATTGCAAATATACATATTATTCTCCGCATAAATAAGGAAAATACGGTTTTTATTCTCCGTATTTTTCATTTCACACATTGGCTCTAACAAAAATATAAAATTACAATCCTTTCTCTATCCACCTGCCCTCTTTAAAAAACATGATTCTTTTACACCCATATTGCCGTAGTTTTGAAACGGCATAATCAAAAAACAGGTTAATCTCTTCGGGTTGATGAGCATCCGATGAAACAATAACCGGAATATTTAAATTGATAACCTGTTGCAGGGTTTCTGAATCGGGAAACAGCTTGTTGCTGCGCTTTTTATAAAGTCCGCGGGTGTTTATTTCAATTATTAAATCTTTTTCCTTTATAAGATGTAAAGTTTCGGAAACAAGCGCCCGGTACCACTTTTCATCTTCGGTAAAATAGCGGTTTTGATTGTGCATGGTAATTTTGTCAACATGAGCAACCACATCAAACCGCTGGCTCTCCACCATGCCATTTATTTGATGATAGTAGGTGGTTACCGCTTTTTTAATGTTATTATCAAAGTATTTCTCAACGCCATTATCGTAAATGGTACGGTCGGGGCCATCGGTAAACCAAAGTTCGTCGGTATGGGGCGGCTTTACCAAATGTACCCCACCAATGGCATAGTCAACTTTGCATGCTTGTTTCCACTGCTCGAACTTTTCCGAAAAACCAGGTATAAAATCCAGTTCCAACGAGCGGTAAATTGACAATTTGTTGCTGTATTTTTCCTTCAGGCTTTCGATGGTTGCAACATACCGCTCAATATTTTTTTGCTTAAGCGAAAAAGGTGTGTCAAAGGGCAGAGGCGAATGCTCTGAAAATCCAATAGCCTCAAACCCAAGTTTAACGGCCTGCTGTACATAAGCTTCGGGTTCGGCTTTTCCATCGGAAAAAACGGAATGTTGATGAAAATTGAAATTAATCATTTTTTATGCTTTGTATTTAACCGCTGCCATAAATGCAGGTTTACCATCACTTTTTTTAATACCCCGAATGGTGGTACCCTCCTCATCTGCTTGTAGAATAACTGTTTCATCCAGATAAGTCTCGTTGAAAAAAGTAATTTGTATCAAATCAATTTCTTTTTCGCCATGAATTTGATAAAGGGCATCTTCCATCCAGTTAAAATAACGTCGTGCCGTTGCATGTCCGTTAAGATCCATATCGGAGTGGCGGATAGTAACTGAAAAAAGGTCGCTAAAATTCCCTTTTCTGTTGGCAACAGGCGGAGTGGCTGTAAAGGCCTTTTCCTGTTGCTCAAATTTTAAAATATGTTCAAACTGATTTAATCTTTTGGGGCGGCGCGATTGCAGGTCGATAATCAACCATTCGGAGTTGGCAACACACAGGGTGTTTTCCTCTTCATCAAGCATCACAAACTCACGCAACCCTGCCAGTCCGCTAATACCTGCAGGCCAGGTGGTAAGGGTAATGGATTCATCCCAAACAGGGCGCCGGTTTATTTGGATGTTCATGCGGAAAAGTACCCAGTTGAGGTTGTTATTTTTCAGCTCTTTATAGCCAAACCCCAGGTTTTCGGCATGCTGAGTGGCTGTATTTATTAATAGCTGCCCCAAACCCGAGAGGCTTAATTTGCCTGATACATCGGTGTTTTCCCAATGAACCGACAGGGCTTGTTTCCATGTTGTTTTCATGGGCTAAAAGTAGGAAAAAGAGTGAGTAATTCAGATAGAAGTATTGAACTTGTTTTAAGTCTTTTATTTGAACTACCGCTAACACATTGCATTTCAAATAAAAATTAGCCACATATTCAATAAAAAAAGGGTAAATTTCGCATCCTTATCAGTGGCAAACGAGTTTTTTATATTTTTGACAAAACATTAAACAAACCGTCATGCTCATCATTGGAATTGCAGGGGGTAGCGGCTCCGGAAAAACAACTGTTGTTAAAAAAATTGTAGAAGAGCTTCCCTCTCATGCAGTTGCCGTAGTTTCGCAGGATTCGTATTATTACGACAACGGACACCTTTCGCAGGAAGAAAAAGAAAAGATAAACTTCGACCATCCCAACTCCATTGAGTTTGATTTACTTATAAACCATGTTAACAAACTGCAAAAGGGCGAAACCATTCCAATGCCCATCTATTCGTATGTAACCTGTGCGCGAGCTAAGGAGAGCATTCCCGTTGACCCTCATCCGGTAATTATTGTGGAAGGCATCTTAATTTTTACCAACGAAGAGCTTAGAAACATGCTTGATATTAAGCTGTTTGTGGATACTGACGGCGATGACAGGCTTATGCGTATTATCCGTCGTGATATTCAGGAAAGAGGCCGTAATTATAACGATGCACTCAACCATTACGACCGGTTTGTTAAGCCCATGCACCAACAATTTATTGAGCCGACCAAACGTTATGCCGATGTAATTATCCCGCAGGGAGGTAAAAACAGAGTAGCCATCGATATGGTGGTTTCACGAATTAAAATGAACTTAAACATCACCTGATTTTGTTGCGTTCAATAACTATATTGTTTCCAATATTGTTGTTTGCAATGCTGTTTACCAGATGTAATAAAACAACCATCCCTCCGGCAAAGGAGCACTTTATCAGGTTTACCGATAAAGACGGTTTGATAAGTAATGAAGTAACCGCGCTTAAAATTGACAGTGATGGAAATATTTGGGTAGGAACCAGCTATGGTGTTTCTAAATATGATGGGTCAACATTTACAAATTATACGAAAAACAATGGGTTGATATATCATCAAATAAATAATATTGCCATTGCCAATAACGGGCAGGTTTGGTTTGCCACCAATTACGGTGCCTCCGTATTTGACGGTGTTTTATGGACTAGTTATACAATGGAAAGCGGGCTTGGATACAACCTGATTTACGACATTGCCTTTGAAAGCCCGGGCAATATTTGGTTTGCCACAGGAAATGGAGTTACTGAATTTAACTACGAAGGCAACTGGCATTACTTTAAAAAAGAGCAGGATTCGGCACTAATTCACAACATTGTTAAAAGTGTAATTGTTGACGGAAATAATAACAAGTGGTTTGGAACCGAATACGGGTTATCGCGTTACGCGCAGGGAAAATGGAAAAGCTACCTGTCGAACAATGCTTTAAACGATTATATTTTTACCCTTTTTGCCGACAATAATAATGCATTGTGGATGGGAACATTGGGAGGTGCATTGCATTTAGAAAACGATTCAATTGTTGCACTTACCACCAATGACGGGTTGATAAATAACCGGGTTGAGCATATTGCTCAGGATTTAAACGGGAATTACTGGTTTGGTACTAAAAGTGGTGTTTCGATGTATGATGGCACTAATTGGAAGACCTATAATGTTGATAATGGGTTACCTGAAAACTGGATTACCGGAATAGCCATTGACAATCACAACAATGTTTGGCTGGGAACCAGAAATCATGGTATTGTTAAAATAGAAAAAGCCATCCCTTAGTTTATAAATTGTTACCCTACCCCAACCACCGAAATAAAAGTTTTTATTCCAACGATTGCCTGTTTTACTTACTTTTCACTACTTTTGGCATCAGATAAAACAAACATTAATTCCGATTACCATCGGAGAAATATTGCTGAAAACAATATTTCTTTTAACATAGGAGATTAACCTATGATAGAAACTGTAAAATTAGGGGGAAGGCTAAAATGGCATCACGTCAGTAATCCAACAGAAGATGATTTTAATCATTTAATCAATACTTTTCATTTTCACCCGCTTGATATCGAAGACTGTAAGCAAACCAATCAGCGGCCTAAAATTGACGTTTACGACGAGTACTATTTTCTTATCCTTCATTTTCCCAAATTTGACAGTCAAAACCGTTTTATTAAACCCAAAGAGGTAAAAATATTTTGGGGCGAGGACTATATTATTTCCATAGGAAAATCACATTGGGTAATTGATAAATTATACAAAGAAGCGCAGGAACAGGAAAAAAACGATGAAGATTTTGAAGTTGCCACTTCCGATGCCTTGCTATATGCCATTCTTGAAAGGTTAATGACCGAATCGGTTTTTATTATGAGAAAGATGGGTCTTGAATTGGAACTTTTAAACCGCGAATTGTTCAACATCCATCCGGAACGCATTATCGAACGCATGTCGATAACACGGAAAAATATTATTGTACTTAACACTATGTTTAAGCCGCAACTTCGGGTGTTTAACAAGTTTGAGTCGGGGGGTATTAAAGGATACGCCGACAACATGGAGGACTACTGGGGTAATATACTTGACTACTACAACAAAATTTGGGACATGACTGAAGACTATGCCGAACTTATTGAAGGACTCTCGGTAACATTCGACTCCATGCAGACCAACAAAACCAATGAAATCATGAAAATACTTACTTTGATTTCATCTATTATTCTTCCTTTAACCTTTGTAACCAGCTTGTATGGTATGAACGTTTTCCTTCCGTTACAGGAAAATGTTTATGCATTTTGGATATTAATGGGACTTATGGTTCTCGCAGCAGCCTCTCTGGTTTATTATTTCCGTAAAAAAAACTGGATGTAACATTTTCTGCATTTCATAAAAATAGCCTATATTTACAGTCGCAACAAAACCAGAATTACAGAAGCTAAATTTCCCAAAGTTTAAACCGATGACAATCGATTCGTGTCGATTGCCGCAATATACTCACATCCGGCATGAAACGTTTAATTAATTATTCGATAGTTTTTTTACTTTTTACTTTTTTAAATGTTAACAATACAGTTGGAGCAGTTACTACCATCGATAGTCTCCGAAACGCTTTATTATCTCATTCCGAAGCAGATACAAACCGGGTAATATTATCGTTAAAACTCAGTAAAGAATTTTTTGCAATAAACATCGACAGTACTTTAAAATACGCAGAAATTGCAAACAATCTTTCAAATGAATTAAATTATGTGGAAGGGGCGGCCAAAGCACAAAACATTTTAGGTGCCTGTTACTATATGAAATCGAATTTTACCAAAGCCATTGAATACTTCAAAAAATCATTGCGTAAAAATGAAATATTAGGAAACAAACGGGGCTTGTCCGACACCTACAACAATATAGGAGCTATTTATAAAATTGAGAGTAACTACCCTAAAGCACTTGAGTATTTTCAAAAATCGCTGACCATTGAAAAGAAACTAAATAACACAGAAGGTATTGCCGGCTCGTATGGAAACATTGGCATTGTTTACGACATATTGGAGGAGTATCCCACAGCATTAAAGTATTATTTGAACGCACTGAAAAGCTATCAGAAAGCCCACGATTCAACTGGTATTTCTGATATCTATCATAATATGGGCATTGACTACTTTTCTCAAAAAATGTATTCAAAGGCATTGGAATATTTTAAAAAGTCAAATGAGATATATAAAAAGTTAAAAAACAACAGAGGTATTGCCTGGTCGTATCTTAACATGGGTAAAGTTTACAGGGTTCAAAAAAAATATAACAAAGCAAAAAAATATTTTACACATTCGTTAGCATTAAGTGTTAAAACGGGAAATAAAAGTCTGGAGGCTAAAAACTATGTAGAGTTAAGCTTGCTTTATCTCGACCTAAACAAACCCCAAACGGCCAATAACTATGCGGATAAAGCATACCGGATTGCCAAAACCACCGGAGATACGGAGTTGTTGAGAGACGTATTGGGTATTTTATCGTCAAGTTATGCCAAATTGGGTTTATACAAAAAAGCCTACACCTACCATGTAAAGTATAAAAATCTGAACGACAGTGTTTTTAATAATGACAACATTAGAAAATTTACAAAACTTGAGTATCAGTATAAATACGAAAAGGAAAAGGAAGCTGAAAAACTAAATCAAAAGAAAAAAGATGAAATATTGGCCAAAGAGATAAAGTTTCAAACAACCATTAAATATATACTGATAACAAGCCTGATTATTGCTTTTATTATTATTCTTTTGTTTATTTGGCTGTATCGGGACAAAATAAAGGCCAACGATTTATTGATACAAAAAAACAAAGAGATATTACAACAGCAGGACTTAATTTCAAAGCAAAATATGGAGATTAAAAAGCACTCGGAAGAGCTGCTTGAGCACAAAAGAAATCTTGAAGAAACTGTTCAAAAACGTACTGCTGAGCTGCAAAAAGCCAAAGAAAAAGCCGAAGAGAGTGACAAGCTTAAGTCTGCCTTTTTAAACAATGTATCACACGAGTTCCGAACCCCTATGAATGGTATTATTGGGTTTTCAGCTTTTCTTACCGAGCCGAACCTGTCGCCGGATATTCAGGAAGAGTATGCAAGTCTTGTTAACCAAAGTTGTAAGCAACTGCTGCATGTTGTAAACGACACTGTTGAAATATCAAAGGTACACAGCCATCAAACCGAAGTAACCAAATCAGTTGTAAATATTGTTGATGTAATAAACAATACCATTGATAATTTTAGTGATTTTGTAGGGCAAAAAAGTTTGACTATCAGGTTTCAAAACAGCATTGGAAAATCCAATTCCGAAATAGTTACAGATGGTTATAAAATAGAACGTATTATTTGGCATTTGATTGACAATGCCATAAAATTTTCCTATTCGGGACAAATTACAGTTTCGTTAACAACAACCGACAAGAACCAATTAAAGTTTACGGTTGAAGATACAGGAATAGGCATTCCTGATGAGCTTCAGGAAATTGTGTTCGACCCTTACCGGCAGGTTGAAACGGGCAATGCAAAACGTTTTGGCGGAGTCGGAGTCGGTCTGTCACTCACCAAAGCATATGTAACTATGTTGGGAGGCAGTATAAATCTTAAATCGGCCTCTGGTAAAGGAACCGCGATTTCCGTTTTGCTTCCCATCGAAAAACCCGATTTCGATAAAGCAACTTCAGGCAGGAAACCTACCGGCAATATAAATCAGAAAACAATACTAATTGCCGAAGACAACGAACTCAACTATTTGTTACTGGAAACCATTCTTTCTAAATTTGAAACCAGGTTGTACCATGCCTGGAACGGCAAACAGGCACTTGAAATACTTGAAGAAAACCCTGAAATTGATGTGATTTTAATGGATTTAAAGATGCCTGTTATGGATGGTTATGAAGCTGTATCGGAAATAAAACGCAGGCATCCCGGAATTCCGGTTATTGCACAAACAGCCTATACCGTTCACGCTGATTTAAAAGAGCTAAATAAAATAAATTTTGACGGTTATGTTACCAAGCCCATTAAAATGTCAAACCTTATAAATGTTTTAAAACGGGTGCTGTAATCAAACCCGAACATATTTTTTTTAAATACCTTTTTGTCTGCCATTTCTGACTAATTTTGCAGCTTTAAAAAACTGAACACAAAATGGAAACTCCCGACAAGGAAAAAAAATCACTGAATTTTATCGAATCCATCATCGAAGAGGATATTCGGAATAAAAAACATGAAACAGGCATACATCTTCGTTTTCCACCCGAACCCAATGGTTATCTGCACATTGGCCATGCCAAATCCATCTGTTTAAACTTTGGACTGGCACAAGAGTACAATGGTAAATGTAATCTTCGTTTCGACGATACCAATCCTGCCAAAGAAGATGTGGAATATGTAGATTCCATTAAAGAAGATATTAAGTGGCTTGGGTTTACCTGGGATGAAGGCCCTTACTATGCTTCCGATTACTTTGATAAACTTTACGAATGGGCTGTTAAACTGATTAAAGAGGGGAAAGCCTATGTGGACGAGCAGTCGCAGGAGGTAATCAGTGAACAAAAGGGTGTTCCTACCCGCCCGGGTATTGAAAGCCCGTATCGTAATCGGCCTGTAGAGGAGAGTCTTGCCCTTTTTGAACAAATGAAAAACGGTGATTTTGAAGATGGTACCAAGGTTTTAAGGGCGAAAGTTGATATGACTTCCCCCAATATGCACATGCGCGACCCCATCATGTACCGTATTTTGCACAGCGAACATCATCGCACCGGTAACAAATGGAATATTTATCCCATGTACGACTGGGCACACGGGCAATCGGATTTTATTGAAGGAATAACACATTCGTTGTGTACACTTGAGTTTGAAATCCACCGACCGTTGTACGACTGGTTTTTAGACCAAATTACTGAGAACAATTACCGTCCCCGTCAGATTGAGTTTGCACGACTTAACCTGAGTTACACCGTTATGAGCAAGCGAAAGCTGCTTCAATTGGTTGAAGAGGGAATTGTTAACGGCTGGGACGACCCGCGAATGCCTACCATCTCAGGCCTGCGCCGAAGAGGATATACACCTGAATCCATTCGTAACTTTGCCGACCGCATCGGAGTAGCCAAACGCGACAACGTAATTGATGTCGGTTTACTGGAGTTTTCGGTTCGCGAACATCTTAATAAAATCACCGACCGTGTGATGGCAGTACTTGACCCCGTTAAGGTAATCATTACCAACTATCCCGAAGGACAATCGGAAGATGTTGAGTTGATTAATAATCCCGAAGACGAGAACTCAGGAAGCAGAATGGTTCCGTTTGGACGTGAAATTTATATTGAACGCAACGACTTTATGGAAGACCCTCCCAAAAAGTTTTTCCGTATGGGTCCCGGTCGTGAAGTTCGCCTCAAAGGTGCTTATATCATCAAATGCGAAGATTATAAAAAAGATGAAGCCGGTAACATTACCGAAATATACTGTACTTACGATTCGGAAACAAAAAGCGGCAGTGGTGCCACCCGAAAAGTAAAAGGAACCCTTCACTGGGTTTCGGCTGAAAAAGCCATTGATGCCGAAGTAAGAGTGTACGACCGACTGTTTTTGGATGAAGACCCCGATGGCCACAAAGAGAAAAGCTTTAAGGATTTTCTGAATCCCGAATCGTTGACCGAACTTAAAAATTGTAAACTGGAACCTTCGCTAAAAAATGCCAAACCGGGTGATAAGTTTCAGTTTCAACGACTGGGGTATTTTTGTGTTGACCCCGACAGCACCAACGACAGACTAATATTTAACCGTACGGTTCCGCTGCGTGACAGTTGGGCAAAAAAGAACAGATAAAACAGGCTGACACAATGGGCAGGTAACCTTAAAAACTGTTACTTACCAGCCAAAATACACCTACAATTACAGCAGCCAACCCACCGTAAAAACGGAGGTTGGTGAGTAATTTTTTGCTTTTGGCAAAACGCTCCATCTTGTTGAGTTTGCCTATAATAACGGTATAAATAACCATGGCGGTAATAATACCGATGCCAAAGCCCACAATATATTGTACCGATTCAAATTTTGATTCGTAGCCCAAAACCGGCAGCATCAGTAAAAAATGAGATATTCCGGCAAAGCCGTGGATAATGCCCACCAACAGTGCCATGCTGTTGTTCTGCCTTGCTGTTTTATGATGTTCATGGGTGTGAGCCGAATCGTTATAGGCTTCGTCTTCATGTGCATGGCCGTGAATATGAAGATACTCACCGGTTTCGTCCTGATGTTTGTGAGGGTGGACATGATTTTTTTTATCGTGCTTAATACGATAAAAAGACCATATACCAATGCCAATCAGGATTACGCCTACCATTTGCTCGCCATACTGCGATATCTTTTCAACTGGGATATACTCTTTGAACCAGTAAAACAAAACCCCGATAAGCAACATGCCGATTACATGGCCTGTTCCCCAAAAAAAACCAATTTGCCAGTGCTTTTTTTCGGTATCAAAAACGATGGGGGTTACTGCCGCAAGATGATCGGGGCCGCTTAGCACATGCACAATGGCTGCGGTTAAACCCATTAACCAGGGAAAAAGATGGATGAATGATTCCATTGTTTTTTTATGTTGAAGGTTGTAAAAATTTTAACCTTTATGGCCGGAATTGCAAACCCAAACCGGGGCTTTCTCAGTTTGTCATTCTGAGCGCCCGCCTCAATGACTTAGTCGGGCAGGAAATCGAAGAATGACAAAATAGTCATCCAAAACCAAAAATCAATAAGAACGTGCAAACACAACCCGTTGTTCCGAAGGGTTACCGGAGTAAATACATTTTCCGGACTCTTTTTCCCGGTCAATGGGAATAAGACGAATGGTAGCTTTGGTTTCTTCTTTAATTTTCTGCTCGGTTTCAGGGGTTCCGTCCCAGTGCGCCCAAATAAACCCACCCTTTTCAATCTTTTCTTTAAATTCGTCCCAGTTGTCGGCACTTGAGGTCATTTCTTCACGGAACGAAAGTGCTTTTTGGTAGATATTATCCTGAATTTTATTCAACAGGTGCTCAACCTTTTCGGCAATGCCGGTCATTTGCAAGGTTTCCTTTTCAAGGGTATCTCTGCGGGCAACCTCAATGGTTCCGTTTTCCAAATCGCGCGGACCCATTGCCAAACGTATAGGAACCCCTTTCATTTCCCATTCGGCAAATTTATAGCCCGGTTTGTAGGTATCTCTGTCATCAAATTTAACAGTAATACCTTTGGCCTTTAACACCTTTATAATTTCATCGGCTTTTTCGCTTACGGCAGCGAGCTGTTCCGGTTTTCTGTAGATTGGAACAATAACAACCTGAATAGGTGCAAGTTTTGGCGGAAGTACCAGTCCCTGATCATCGCTGTGCGACATGATTAACGCACCAATTAACCTTGTTGAAACACCCCAGGAGGTAGCCCAAACATACTCCAGCTTGTTTTGTTTGTTTAAAAACTGAACATCGAATGCTTTGGCAAAGTTCTGTCCTAAAAAGTGTGAAGTTCCGGCTTGTAAGGCTTTTCCATCCTGCATCATGGCTTCAATACAATAGGTTTCAACAGCACCGGCAAAACGTTCGTTGGGCGATTTCACACCTTTCATTACCGGAACGGCCAACCATTTCTCGGCAAAGTCGGCATAAACGTTCATCATCTTTTCGGCCTCTTCAACGGCTTCCTGTTCAGTGGCGTGTGCGGTGTGCCCTTCCTGCCATAAAAACTCGGCGGTTCTTAAAAACAGTCGCGTTCTCATTTCCCAGCGCACCACATTGGCCCACTGATTAATCAAAAGCGGCAGGTCGCGGTACGATTGCACCCAACGGCTGTAAGTATCCCAAATAATGGTCTCGGAAGTCGGCCTTACAATAAGCTCTTCCTCCAGTTTTGCATCGGGGTCAACAATCACTTTGCCGGTTTTTTCATCGTTTTTTAAACGATAGTGGGTAACCACCGCACACTCTTTGGCAAAGCCTTCCACATGAGAAGCTTCCTTGCTGAAAAAAGATTTTGGAATAAATAACGGAAAATAGGCATTTTGATGTCCGGTCTCTTTAAACATACCATCAAGTACCGACTGCATTTTCTCCCAAATAGCATATCCATAGGGTTTTATCACCATCGATCCGCGTACAGCAGAGTTCTCGGCAAGGTCGGCTTTTACCACCAATTCGTTGTACCATTGCGAATAATTTTCGCTTCTTTTTGTAAGTTCTTTGGCCATTTTATAATTTTGGTATAATATTTGCAAATTTTTAAGTGAACGGCAAAAATAAGCAATGTTTATTAATGCACAATACCTTAAAGTTATGAGAACACTAAAAATAAATATAGCAGGGCTGGCTTTTTTGGCGGCCATTTTTTTAAGCTCGTGTGCCACTACGGGTTATACGCCTCAGGATGATGTCTATTATTCGCCGGATGATCAGGTAGTACCTGCCCGAACTACTGTGGTGGCAAAGCAAACCAAACCCACGGCAGGAACCGTTTATGAAGGAGATGTGCAGGAAGCTCAGGCCAACGGCTCATACGAAAACACCACTGCCGAACCTTCAAATGATACTGTTTATTTGGATGATGATGCCTATTATAACATTGATTACGCTTCACGGTTACGTAAATTTAGCGATGATAACAACGATGATAACTATTTTGACGATGGTGGTTGTACTTCATACGCTTCAAGTCCCAATGTTTCGTTAAGTTTTGGATTTGGTACCGGCTTTGGTTGGGGATACCCCTATTATGGCTGGGGCTATCCTTCGTATGGCTGGGGTTATCCTTATTATGGTTGGGGATATCCATCATACGGATGGGGCGGAAGTTATTGGAGCGGTTACAACAACGGTTACTGGAATGGTTATTGGGACGGATACTATGGAGGTGGCTACTACCCGGGATATCCCGGATACACACCCGGATACCCTTATTATCCTGATTACGGTTACCGTAATACGGTTCAATACGGGCCAAGAGGCGGAGGCCGTGGTTATGGCGGAGGCCGAACAGGCGGGTCGGACGTTCCGGGTGCAGGCAGAGGCATGAGCAGTAGTAATTATAGCGCTTCACGAGGAAGAAGCTCGGTTTCTTCGGGCAGAACCAAAGCCGCTGTTGCAGCAGGCAGTAGCCCTTCAGCAAGTACTCGCCGGCGTCCTAAAGAATCGGTTAGGGTTAACAATCAAAATAAGCCTCAGAACAGGGTTTCTGCGCAAAAAAAGCAAACGATTAACAACAAACAGGCCAGGCCGAAAAAGGCAACGGTCAGATATACCAAACCTGTTGACTCGCGGCAGCATGCAAGTGCAAGGCCTGTGAAAAGAACCAATGTAAAACCTGCTGCAAACCGTACCACCAGGCCTTCATCTACTACTTATGTAAGACGACAAAGCCACGCTCCAAAACGATATAGCAAGCCAAAGGCTTACCGGAGTTTACCTTCGCAACAGCCCCGCTCAAGTAAAGAGTATGTGCGTCCCTCTTCCAGAACTTCAAATAATAGAACCTACAAACCACGACCTTCGGGGTCAAATGCCAGAAAGGCAACAATAAATAACGGTTCAAGGGTTTCGCCCGGAGCAACTACCCATCGCAGGACAACCACACGCAGTTCGGCCACAAGAACCAAGAGTTATAGCAGCCCGTCGCGAAGCAGAAGTTCTTCAAGATCGTACTCTTCTCCAACAAGGAGCAGTAGTTCGCGCAGTAGCAGTTCAAGCCACAGTTATTCCGGTAGTAGTAGTTCAGGATCGTCAGGAAGCAGCTCACGCAGCAGCGGTGGTGGCGGATACCGTGGTGGTGGCCGTCGTTAATGTAAATATCTGCTATTCAGTTAATTTAATTGTTTAATTTCATTCAAAAAAAGCATGAAACGAGTTATCATTATATCCATAATTCTTTTGGCAGGCGTAACTACTTATGCGCAGTATGCCAGCGATGCACTGCGGTTTTCACAACAGTATTATCAGGGTACAGCCCGAAACATGGCGGTGGGAAGTGCCTTTGGCGCGTTGGGTTCCGACCTTTCAGCATCAGCTATTAATCCGGCAGGGCTTGGCCTGTTCCGAAACAATGAATATACCATCACCCCCGAAATATTTACAAAAAATATTTCATCAATTTATCAGGGAAAAATGATTGATGACTCCCGAACCGTTTTTGACATTAGCAACTTTGGCCTCCTCAGCAGTATAAAAACGGGTAATAACAGCAGCGGATTTAAGTTTGTCCAGTTTAGTTTTTCCTTAAACCGGCTGAATAATTTTAACTCAAACCGAACTATTGTTGGCGATAATATTAACAGTTCCAAGCTGGACGTTTATCTGGAACAAGCGGATGGTATCAACTATACTGATATCGAAGATAATTATAGCGGCTATTACTCTTATGATTTGACACCTGCCTGGAATGCCTTTTTAATTGATACTGTTCCTGGTTATACCGATTGGTATTATTCGCCGGTGCCCTTCGCCGGAGTTCAGCAAAAGGAGGTAACGCATAGCAGAGGGTCAACCAACGAATGGGATTTTTCAATGGCCGGAAACTTTAATGATAAACTCTATTTGGGTATCACTTTGGGCTTACCCTATACACGTTTTTTCAGAAATACCTATTACGGTGAATCGGATGTTGCCGATACCATTCCCTATTTTGATTCATGGACGGTTAACGAATACCTGACTACCACCGGATTTGGTTTTAACATAAAATTGGGAATGATATATCGTCCGGTTAACTGGTTGCGAATCGGTGGAGCTTTTCATTCGCCCACCTGGTACTCCTTAACTGATAACTGGAATACCAATTATGATTCAAACCTCGAATGGGGTTCTTTTTCAAGCTCGTCACCACAGGGTGTTTTTAATTATAAATTATATACGCCCATGCGTGCCATAGGCGATGTGGCGCTGATAATAAAAAAATACGGATTTCTTACCTTTGAATATGAGTACGTTGACTATGGTACGGCAAGGTTTAAAGCTTCGGGTGTTGACTATGCTTCGGGCACCAATGCCGACATAAAGAATTACTATAAAGGGGTTAGTAACTTTAGGGGTGGCCTTGAAGTCAGGGCAGGCATGTTTAGTTTTAGAGGAGGTTACGCCCTTTACGGAAGTCCCTATAAAAATAACTTAAACGACGGTAAAAAACAATATTTTACCGGAGGCCTTGGATACAACAACGGACGGTTTAGTGCCGACTTTGCTTTTGTTTACGGAAATAAAAAAAGCAATTATTACCTTTATACATCCGATAATTTTGCCACCGAACCGGCTGCCCTGACTGAAAAAGATTATCAGGCGGTGTTAACATTTAGTTATAGGTATTAAAAGCTTAAGGCTTACCGTTTGTACGCCAAGCTTGTTTAGGTTTACAATTTATTAGCTTCTTTCAGGTTGCAAACCTGAAAGAGCGTATAGTTAGGTTGCAAACCTGAAAGAGCGTCAGGGGGTGCTTATTGCTAGAGCGTCCGGCTATTTTTTACACAACAAACAAAAATATACGTAATAACAATGCATGAAATGTGCGAATAGTTTTATAAAAATGGCAGTTTTAACCTGTTATTTTTACTTTTGTCAGTTCTATTTTGAATTTGCGCATTAAAAACATTGTTATGAATTTAAAGTTACGTCTTATTATCATGAACTTCCTGCAGTTTTTCGTGTGGGGAGCATGGCTTCTTTCGTTTGGAAAATATATGGGGGTTACGCTCCACTTTAGCGGAGGCCAAATCGGGTCAATATTTATGACCTTGGGGATTGCCTCTCTTTTTATGCCCGGCCTGATGGGAGTTATTGCTGACCGGTGGCTAAGTCCCAATAAGTTGTATGCATTAGTTCATATTTTAGGGGCATTTTTACTATTTCTTGCTGCCCGGCAAACCGAGTATAATTCATTGTATTGGGTTATGCTGTTTTACTTGTTGCTTTATATGCCTACTATTGCCCTCGACAATACTATTTCATACTGTCTTTTGGAAAGAAACAAATACGATATTGTAAAAGTGTTTCCACCCATTCGTGTGTGGGGAACTGTGGGCTTTATTCTCGCTGTATGGGTTATCGACCTGTTAGGATGGGGGTTAAGTAATAAACAGCTTTACTTCTCAGCAGCATTTTCATTAATATTGGGTGTTTACTCGCTATCGTTACCCAACTGTGGCATTGTTAAAACCGCAACTAAAAAAACATTAAGTCAGGCATTGGGTGTTGATGCTTTGGTGCTTTTTAAGAATAAAAAAATGGCGATCTTTTTTATTTTTTCCATGTTGCTGGGAGCTGCGCTTCAAATAACTAATATGTGGGGTGAGGCTTTCCTGCATGATTTTGGTAAGATTGCTCAATTTAAAGAGGCTTTTGCTGTAACGCATAATGGAATATTAATGTCGATTTCCCAGATTTCAGAAACGCTGTTTATTCTCACTATTCCGTTCTTTTTGAAAAAATATGGTATTAAAAAAGTAATGCTGATGAGTATGTTTGCCTGGGTATTACGTTTTGGACTTTTCGGAATAGGTTCGCCTGTGGGATTGGGCTTGTTTTTCTTAATCCTTTCGATGATTATTTATGGTATGGCTTTCGACTTTTTTAATATCTCAGGTTCGTTGTTTGTTGAAATGGAAGCAGAGCCAAAAATACGTGCCAGTGCTCAGGGGTTATTTATGATTATGACCAATGGATTTGGTGCTATGATAGGAGCTTATGGAAGTGGTGTAATTATTGATTCATATACCACTAATGGAATAAGCAATTGGCAGAATATTTGGTTTATTTTTGCTGCATATGCACTTGTGGTTGCCGTGGCATTTGCCCTTTTGTTTAAATACAAGCACAATCCGGAATCGTTAAAGGAGTTTAATCATTAATTTGGCAAAGCGTTAGATATTTATTTTCGGTTATGTAAATTATGCCATTGGATTGGTTAATTCTATCCAATAGAATTAACATCAGGAAAATATATTGGCAGGTTTTACTTTACCTCGCTACCGTTGCTAACTTGCTGATTGGGGGCAACAAATACAAGTTTTCCGTCTTTGTCTTCGGCCATTAAAATCATGCCCTGCGATTCAATGCCACGTAACTTTCGGGGTTTAAGGTTTACCAATATAGAAACTTGTTTACCAACAATTTTTTCAGGGTCGTAATATTCGGCTATGCCCGAAACAACGGTTCTTTGGTCGATACCGGTATCAATTTTTAATTTGAGCAGTTTTTTTGTTTTGGCAACCTTTTCTGCTTCCAAAATGGTTCCTGTACGGATATCCATTTTCATAAAGTCGTCAAATTCAATTTCCGGTTTGGCGGGGGCGGCTTTTACTTCAGCCAGCTCGTTTTGTTTTTTAGTGTCGAGGAGTTTTTGAACCTGGGCTTCCACCTCGCTGTCTTCAATTTTTTCAAATAAAAATTCGGGCTTATTAAGCTTATGTTCAGCCGCTAAAAAGTCAGCATTACCTGCATCCGCCCACTTTTTATTTTCCAAATTAAGCATTTGATATAGCTTTTTCGAAGTAAAAGGTAAAAAGGGTTCCGACAAAACAGCAAGGTTTGCTGCAATTTGCAACGAAATGTTCATTACGGTTTTAACCCGGTCGGGATTGGTTTTAAACACTTTCCAAGGTTCGTTTTCGGTAAGATACCTGTTTCCGAGGCGGGCAAGATTCATCAATTCACCAAGGGCTTCGCGGAACCGGTAGAGTTCGATGCTGCGGGCAATTTTATCAGGAAACGCACGCATGGCTTGTAAGGTAACCTCGTCCTCTTGGGTAAGGTTGTTACGTTGGGGCACTACGCTGTCGAAATATTTTTTGGTTAGCACCAGCGTTCTGTTAACAAAATTTCCAAACACAGCGAGCAATTCATTGTTATTGCGTGCCTGAAAATCTTTCCAGGTAAAATCGTTGTCTTTTGTTTCGGGTGCGTTGGCAGTAAGCACATAACGCAACACATCCTGCTTTCCGGGAAACTCTTCGAGATACTCGTGCAGCCATACAGCCCAGTTGCGGGAGGTGGAAATTTTGTCGTTTTCCAAATTCATAAACTCATTGGCAGGCACATTGTCGGGCATGATATAAGAACCTTCGGCTTTTAACATCACCGGAAAAATAATACAATGAAATACAATGTTATCTTTCCCGATAAAATGAACCAGTTTACTGTCATCCGATTTCCAGTAAGGCTCCCAGTCTTTACCGCTCTTTTCGCTCCATTCCCTTGAAGCCGAGATATAACCAATGGGTGCATCAAACCAAACGTACAGCACTTTTCCGGGGGCATCTTCCAAAGGAACCTTTACGCCCCAGTTCAGGTCGCGGGTAACGGCACGAGGTTGTAAACCCTGATCAATCCACGATTTAACCTGTCCGTAAACATTCGATTTCCAATCCTCTTTATGGCCTTCTAAAATCCATTTTGTAAGCCATCCTTCATATTCGTTTAACGGCAAGTACCAGTGTTTTGTCTCTTTTAAAACGGGAACATTCCCGCTTAAAGCTGACTTGGGATTGATTAACTCAAGCGGGCTGAGTGAGGTCCCACAGCTTTCGCACTGGTCGCCATAGGCTTTTTCGTATCCGCAGTGCGGACAGGTACCGGTAATATATCTGTCAGCTAAAAACTGATGATTTTCCTCATCATAATATTGTTCGCTGCTTTTTTCAATAAATTTCCCATCGTTGTATAGTTTCTTAAAAAAGGCCGAAGCTGTTTCGTGGTGGATGGGTGCCGAGGTGCGCGAGTAAACATCGAAGGAGATACCAAAATCTTCAAACGATTTTTTTATGATGCCATGATAACGATCAACAATATCCTGTGGCGAAACCCCCTCCTTGCGCGCTTTAATGGTAATGGGAACTCCGTGTTCGTCGGAGCCGCCGATAAATAGTACATCTTCGCCTTTTAGCCGAAGGTAACGTGCGTAAATATCAGCAGGAACATAAACCCCTGCAAGGTGCCCGATGTGGATAGGGCCGTTGGCGTAAGGTAAAGCGGATGTAATGGTATATCGTGCCGGTTTTTTATTCATGATTGTATTTTTAAAAGCTGCAAAGTTAAATAATTGCAGCGAAAGAAAGGAGCGGTATTTTTGCCATTTAATTTTTGTGGTACTGCAACGCCTGCTTCAATTGGAAAAATATGGTATTTTTGCCGTAAAACTAAACATTACAGTTCTTATGACAAAAAAAACAGCCGGTAGTTTATTTTTAATGATTTTATTGCTTCTAACCTTCTTCACCGGAAAAGCTGTTGCACAGGATACTGTTTATATGTCGTTATCCACGGCAGTTGACAGTGCACTTATCAACAACAATAAAATACGCAGGTTTAAACAGGTAGTTGCCGAAAAGGAGTATATGCAAAAAGCCTCCGTAGGAAATTTTTTGCCTTCGGTTGATGTTGTTGGCGGATACACCTATTTTAGTGCCAACCCCGAAATTAACATGAGCCAGGTGAAAGAGTCGGTGGACGATATGTTTGGAAAATATGGTGTGGTGATTGCCAAAGAGCTGAACCTTTCGGACGAATCGCAGGAGGTAATTTATAATAAAATTGTTGGCGGACTGGGTGAGCTGCCTGCTTATAATGTGGTTATCGACCAGCAAAATTACCCAAACCTTAATGTAGTTGCCACGCAACCCCTGTTTACGGGAGGCAAAATAATTGCCGGAAAGCGATTTGCCGATGCCGAGCTTCAGTATGCTCATGATGAGCTGAATAAAGTATCAAACGAAATTGTTAAGGAGACCGTTGAACGTTATTTTGGGGTGGTGTTGTTACAACAGGTTGTAAAGGTTCGCAAGCAGGTTGTGCAAGGCATGAAACGGCATGAGAAGCAAGCCGAGCGAGCCATTGAAATCGGGGTAATTCCAAAACACGAGCTGCTTAGGGCTAAGGTGGCTGTTGCCAATGCCGAACGCGATTTTACCGACGATCAAAACAAACTGGAGCTGGCCAGGCTGGCGCTAAAATCGAGTCTCGGGCTGCCCGATACCGTGGTAGTTTTTGTAACCGACAGTCTTAAATTTAAACTGCTTTCCACCAATCTTGAAGATGTAAAACAGATGGCCCGAATAAAGCAGCCTGTTTTTAAAATGATTGGCCAGAAAAAAATTATGGTCGAACAAAAGCATGCGGTCGAGCTGTCGGAGTTTATGCCGCAAATTGCTGCCTGGGGACAATACAGTGCTTTCAGAAACGAATATCCGGTTATTATGCCTCCTTTTATGATAGGGATACAGGCGCATCTCAATATTTTTCACGGGATGCAGAAATATAACAAACTCAAATCGACAAAGTTTTTGGCTGAACAGGTTGATTTGGCCGATAAGTATGCCCACGAGCAGATTAACTTGTGGGTTAACAAATCGTGGCGCGATGCCAACTATAAAAAAGAGCGTTATTTAAAAATGAAACCTTCGGTTGAACTTGCCCGTAAGAACATGGTAATCAATGAAAAAAGATTTGAAGAAGGCCTCGGAAAGTCCATTGATGTAATCGACTCGAAATTACTTTACGAAGCCGCCGAGTTGGAGCGATTAAAGTCGTTGTACGATTACTACCTAGCTCTTACCGATCTTTATCTTGCCACCGGAGTTCCTCAAAAAGCCGTTGAATTGTTAAGTACAAAATAATTTTAAATATGAAGTTTACTAAAAGTACCCTCGCACTTATTATTCCCGTTGTTGTAATTATTGTAGCTGTCGTGTTACTTATATTGAATAGTGATGACGACTCTGACAACATTATGTTGGGCATGTTTGAAACCCCTACGGTTAACGTATCGTCGATGATTCCGGGAAGGGTAAAAACTATTTTGGTTGACGAAGGCGACAGCGTTGAAAAAGGACAGCTGGTATTTACCTTGGAAACAAAGGTTATGGATGCTAAGGTAGGACAAGCCAAAGGATTGGTTAAGGCTGCCGAGTCGATGGTTGAGCGTGCTAAAAGCGGCGCCCGCAAAGAAGAAAAAGCAGCACTTAAAAACCAGTTTAAAATGGCCAAAAGCCAATTTGATTTTGCCGAAAAAACTTACAAACGGTTTCAGCTTTTATATGCTGACAGCATCATTTCAAAGCAGGAGATGGATGAGATGGAATATAAATACAATGCGGCTAAAGATGCCATGAATGCTGCCAAAGCACTTTACGATATGGCTGAAAACGGCGCGCGTAAAGAGGATATTGATGCCGCTTATGCATCATACATGCAGGCAAAAAATGTTTACGAGGAGGCCATGGCCTTTTACGAACAGCTTGATATTAAAGCACCTGTTTCGGGTATTGTAAGCAGTAAAATTGCCGAAGAGGGCGAGGTGATGGCTCCCGGTTTTCCGGTTATAACTTTAATGATTCCCGATAAAATTTATGCCGTTTTAAATGTTAGAGAAGACAGACTGCCGCACTTTAAAAAAGGCACTAAGTTAAAGGGTGTTGTTCCCGGGTTGGGCAACAAGGAAATTGAAGTGGAAGTTAGCTATATTGCCGTTATGCCCGATTTTGCCACCTGGGCGCCCACCAAACAAAATGGGGAGTTCGATTTAAAAACCTTTGAGGTTCGTTTAAAACCAACCGGACATTATGCCGACCTTCGTCCCGGAATGACCATACGGATAAAATTATAACGGATTAGCAGGCTGTTAATTAGTAACGTTACCCCAAACGGATGAAATACTTTGCTTTTATAAAAATTGCACAACGCGAAATTGAGCTGATTTCTCAAAATAAATCGGCTCGTACGCTGTTGGTATTTCTGCCACTGGTACTCTATTTCTTTTTGGCTTTTATTTATCAAAAGGGCGCCTTAAGGGAAATTCCGGTTGCAGTTTACGATGGCGACCATTCGGAAATATCCCGAAAGGTGGTGTCGTTTATCGAAAGCTCGGCAGCCATGAAGGTTACCTGTTACTTATCATCGGAAGAGGATATAAAACATTTCTTTTTACAACATGACGAACGTGCCGTTTTTTATATACCCGAAGGGTTTTCAAACGATATCTACAAAAACAAACCTACCCGGTTAGTGGTTTACACCAATTCATCCAATATTGTTTTCGGTAACATACTGTATCGTGAGGGAGCTGTAATTTCAGCCACCGTTTCCAGCGGAATAATTTTAACCCGTCTTGAGCATGTTGGAATCAATCATAACGAAGCTATGGGATTGGTAATGCCGGTGATTACCCATGCGAAAACCCTGTTCAACCCATGGTTTAACTATTTGTACTACCTGTTGCCGGGATTGATGACGGTGCTTTTGCAAATGTTTGTCTTTTTTGTGGCTACACGGGCGTTTAACCACGAAATAGCAACCGGAACTTTTAACGAGCTGGTGAGCCTGTCGGGAAACAGCCCGTTGCAAATGCTTTTGGGTAAAGGGTTGGCTCATACGGCAATGGGTCTTGGTATTGTAATGCTAATCGGATTAGTATTTCTGGCGTTTGGTATTCCATTTAGGCATCTTGAAGCTGAGTTGATTTTGTTGTTTGTAATTTTAGTGGTGGTGAATGTTTTTCTGGGTTTTATGCTTTCAACCACATTGGACGAGGAGATTTTCGCACTGGATATTGCCTTTTTTTACAACTCTCCGGCTTTTGTTTTTAGCGGGTTTACCTTTCCCATGTTCGGGATGCCGTTTTTTAATTCTACCTATGCGCAGTTTATTCCATATACCCATTTTTTACACGCCTTTTTTAAGCTTTATCAAATGGGAACCCCTTTAAGATACATTTTTCCAAACCTTGAAATTCTCGGGCTGTTTTTACTGGTGGGATTTGTAACAAGCTGGACAGCCCTTAAACTCCGGCTATCGGGATGGAAACGGAAACAACAAAAAATGGTTATGGAGGCAGTGTTATGAAGAGTAAAAAAGGAGTCCTTCATATTATCAAAGCCGAATTAAACCTGGTAATTGCCGATCACAGCATCTTGTTAACGGTACTTATTGCCCCTCTTTTGTATGCCCTGTTTTTGGGAACCATTTATATTAATAAAGATATTAACAGAATTTCGTTTGCGGTGGTTGATATGGATAACAGCGCTACCACCATGAAACTAACCCGGTTGCTGTCGGCAAGCTCAAAAGTAGATGTAAAAGCAAAGTTGCACAGTTATTTAAAAGCGCAAGATTTGATGTTTAAACAAAAAATTACGGGTTTTTTGTATTTCCCTGCCGGATTTGAGAAAGCGCTTTTGAGGCTCGAAGGAGCCGATGCCACTGTTTATTTGAATACTACCCGGTTTTTACCATCCAACGACTTAAACAAAGCCATTAATATGGTTATGCTAACTGCGGGTTCGGGTGTACGTCTTCGCTTTTTCGAATCAAACGGCATTAATCCCAAACACGGCATGGAGCTTATCAATCCCATATTGCCAGAGGTGAGGCCTATTTACAACCCGACCAACAATTACGGCGATTTTTTGCTGCCGGGGTTACTGTTTTTAATTCTGCAACAAACGCTGCTGATTGGTATGGGCGAAAGTGTTTCAAAGGACAACGAGTTGGATAAGCTTCAGGAGTATATTAGTAAAAAAAATGGTGTTTTACAGTATATGGTGGGCAAACCGGCCTACTACCTGTTTCTCTATTTTGCCTATTTTATGATTTTCTTTTTTGGTGTTTATCCCTTTTTCGGATTGCATATTACTGGTAGTGTTCCGGCGTTATTTTTAACGGGAATGGTGTTTGTGATGGTGGTTAGTGTGTTGGCTATTCTTTTGGGAACCTTTGTTAAAAGCCAAATCCGTTATATGGAAATTATGGCTTTTACAACCTATCCGTTTTTTCTTACATCAGGTTATTCGTGGCCGGTAACAGCCATGCCGCAACCTTTGCAATGGCTTGCCCAAGTAATACCAACCACCCATTTTTTACATGCCGGAACGCGGCTTGCGGTGATGGGTGGAACGTGGAATGATGTTGCTACCGATGTTTACAAATTACTGATACTGTTTGGGTTGTTTTCGGTTTTAACCGTGTGGCGGTTATGGGTGATGAAAAACAGATATCAAAAACAGGTAAAAGCTACTTAATTTCTTAGCCGGTTGTGTAGCATAAAAAAAGCCGCTAAAAAGCGGCCTTTTTCAACAAAACCAAAACCAACTTTACTTCGAAAAAACGTAATCGGTTTCTGCTCCGGCATGACAGCTGACACATGCACCATTTAATAGTGCTGTCCCTCTCATGTCGTTTCCCTGCTCATCCTTGGCAATGGTGCCGTCGGATGTTAAAACAAACCACTCCCAGTCACCACCTTGCGTGTTAAAGCTATTGCCCCGTTTTGCCATGGCGACAATCATGTTTACAGTGCCCTCATCATTTTTCGATTCTTTTACAATTACAGCTCCCACCGGGTATGATCCTCCCGAAGCTGCAACATTGTCTTTAAAATAAATGTATCGTGTTACTGTGCTGTCGTTTCCAAAATGAGCTGCTCCCAACGAAGGGTCGGGGCCAATGTTCTCGGCAACTTTTGTAAACGATTTAAACCCCGTAAATGTTTGATTGTTGGCAATAAACTCCTGTGGAGCTTCCTCTTCTTTTTTACACGAAGTACTCAATAAAAGCCCCGACAAAAGGAGTGTGAAGGCAAAAAATAATTTCTTATTCATAATAGTTTGGTTAATTATTAATGCTGATTAGTCGTCGGGTTTTTAAAATCCTTACTTTATAAATCACTTTTTTTATCATTGTTTTAGCCCTCTATAAATCTTGACTTGATAAAAATGATAAATAATAATTTCTTGTGACCATAGTCACTGATTGCTATTAGTTACCCTACTATTTTTGCCGGGTTTTTAATTTATTTATTCAATCAGTATTGTTTGAGTTTTAAAATATAATCCATTTAAAATAAGGGGAATATATAAAAATATATGCATACATATAATAATCTATATTTACCTTCGTTTTCAATTGTAAATGTAAATATGAAATTATGAACAACAAAAATCTGCAATTTAACAAGCAAAATGCTATTTTATTAGGACTGGCAGCAATCTTTTTTGCCCTGTTTTTAACCACTGTTTCGGGTTGTAAACACGACCCCTACATAAACCCCGACACGCCACCCAGCATAAGCAATAACTGTGATGCTGACACTGTTTATTTTCAAAATGTTATTTTACCACTTTTGGTAACCAATTGTGCCACATCGGGTTGTCACGACAAAAATACGCACAAAGAGGGTGTAATTCTTACTGATTACAGTTCCATAATTAACACCGGAGGCATTAACATCACCAACCCTTCCGACAGTAAAATATACCGGCAGTTAAACAAAACTGACGACGACAGGATGCCTCCGCCGCCGGCAAACGCTTTTACCGAATCTCAAAAAAACAGCCTCCTTACATGGATTGAACAAGGAGCAAAGAACAACGAATGCGTTGAAAATACCGAATGCGACACCTCTAACGTTACCTTTAACGGCAGTGTTGTTCCCATTTTTGAAAACAACTGCTACGGATGCCACAGCCAACCTACCCCTGCCGGTAACATTGATTTAAAAAATACCGACGATTTGGCTCGCATTGTCAATAATGGTGCACTGGCCGGTTCGGTATTACATCAGGCAGGTTATTCTCCCATGCCAAAAGGATATAACATGACCCAATGTGAGGTCAGAACCATTGTTATATGGGCAAACGATACTGTCTTCCCCGGTGGTGGTGGCGGTGGTGGTGGAAACCCCGACCCCTGCGATCCGGATACCACTTATTTTCAAAATACCGTTTTGCCGTTGTTGGTTTCCAATTGTGCCACTTCGGGATGCCACAATCAGCAATCGCACGAACACGGAGTTATTTTAACCGACTATGCTTCAATTATTCAAACAGCGGAGGTAAAACCCGGCGACCCGTCAGGAAGTAAACTGTATAAAGTTCTTTTTGGCGGCGACAAAAGAGACGATGATATAATGCCTCCCCCGCCTGCCAGCCCGTTTAGTGCTGAACAAAAGCAAATAATTTACGACTGGATAAGCCAGGGAGCATTAAACAACAGTTGCAACAGCGGTTGCGATACATCCACCGTTACTTTTTCGGGAACAATTTGGCCGCTTATGCAAACATGGTGTACAGGATGCCACAGCGGAAGCAATGCCGGCGGAAACATTCACATCGAAAATTATAATGATGTGGTTGCCATTGCCAACAATGGTAAGCTAATGGGTACGGTTTCCCACGCTCCCGGCTATGTGCCCATGCCTAAAAACGGCGACAAATTTTCGGATTGTCAAATAGCTGAAATCCGAATCTGGATCGAAAACGGAACACCTAATAATTAAAGCTTCATACAATGAATAAATTGATAATGATTGCAGGCTTGTTTGGAGTACTGCTGTTAAGTTCGTGCTACTACGACAATATGGAAGACCTTTATCCTGATACGGGAGGGGTATGCGACACAACCAACGTTACCTTTTCGCAAACCGTTTTACCTGTTCTACAATCACATTGTACAGGTTGCCATAGTGGAAGTGCCCCTTCGGGAAATATCTCTATTGTAAATTATAACGATGTTGTTCTGTTGGTTCATAGTGGCAGGCTTTTGGGAACTATCCGGCACGAACAGGGTTACTCACCCATGCCAAAAGGTGGCAACAAACTCTCCAATTGCGATATTGCAAAGCTGGAGAAATGGATTTCAGATGGCATGCCTGACAATTAACGCTTTTGCATTACGCAACTAAAAAAAATATAACGATGATAAAAAAAATAATTCTGGCAATATTAATACTTGGTATACTTGGTGCCCTGTATGGTTGGTTTTTTGTTTACAACAAACCCCATACCAATTTTGAAAAAAGCAAACCCGATTTTGAGGTAACCGCCACCGGCTTATATAACGATTACGTTTCGGGAAAAGGAAACCGTTACAACGGGAAAGTGTTAAAATTAACAGGAACCGTTAAAAAAACAGATGATGGCGATACGCTGGTAACGCTGGTTTTTGTTTTTAACGAAGGAATGTTTGGCGACGAAGGAATAAGATGCACACTGTTACCAAAATATAACCCGCAGATTCGTAAATTAACCCTGCCCGCTACAATAACACTAAAAGGATTTTGTGCCGGATACAACGGAACCGATGTTGTTTTAGAACAGTGCAGTTTATTAAAGTAGTTTATTAATTATAATTATATGAATATGAAAAGAATATTGGTTGTTTTAGCGGTGTTATTATCATTTACCGTTAGCACACAAGCACAACGATACATCACTAAATCGGGTAATATTACCTTTTTTTCTGACGGGCCGCTTGAAAAAATAGAAGCTGTTAACAACAAAGTAAATGCTGCACTCGATTCACAAAGCGGCATGTTTGTTTTTAAAGTTTTAATGAAGTCGTTTGTTTTTGAAAAGGCGTTGATGCAAGAGCATTTTAACGAAAATTATGTTGAAAGCGACAAGTATCCCGTGGCCACATTCAAAGGAAAAGTGACTAATATAAGTGATGTTAATTTTAATAAACCGGGCGATTATCAGGCTAAAGTTACCGGACAGCTTACCATTCACGGGCAAACCCACCCGGTAAAAACAACAGGTACTTTTACAGTTTATGACAAAGGAGTAAAAGGAAAGTCGCAGTTTACCATAAAACTGATAGATTACAACATCGAAATTCCATCCATAGTTTCGGGTAAAATTGCCAAAGAAATATTAATTACCGTAAATATCGACCTTAAACCGTTAAAACAATGATAAAAGGATTAATTACAATTGCAGCCCTGTTTATGCTTTCCCTTCAGGCAACAATGGCACAGGATGATATGATGAATCTTTTCGACAGCCAACCCGTTACCGAATATACATCAGCTACATTTAAAAGCACCAATGTGGTTATCGGCCAATCGGTTAAAGTTCCGGCAAAAGGAACCATGCTGTTAAATATTCAGCACCATTTTGGCCCTGTAAATTCGGGATTTTATAACTTTTTCGGATTTGACCAGGCTGTAACACGCCTCGGGCTAAGATATGGCGTTACCGACTGGTTGGCCATTGGCATTGGACGCACAACCCAAAACAAAACATGGGACGGGTCGTTAAAAGTAAAGCTCCTGCGCCAAAGCAGCGGGGCAAGGGTTATGCCTGTAACTGTTACCTATTTTGGCCTCATGGGGGTTATATCCCTTAAAAACCCTGAAAATAACCGCTACGCCTATTTCGCAAACAGACTTTCTTATGTAAATCAATTAATTATCGCTCGAAAATTCAGTTCTGCTTTGTCGCTACAGCTTATCCCAAGTTATGTACATTGGAACCTTACAGAAACCAAAGCAGACCCCAACGACATCCTTTCACTTGGTGCTGCAGGACGGATTAAATTATCGAATCGAATTAGTTTTAATTTTGAGTATCATTACGTACTAACCCAAAAAATTGCCGACGCTTATCACAACTCGCTTTCGTTGGGCATTGATATTGAAACAGGCGGCCATGTCTTTCAGCTGTTTTTAACCAATTCGGCAGCCATTACCGAGCAATATTTTATTCCCTACACCGATGGCGACTGGCTTAAAGGAGACATTCATATAGGGTTCAACATCATCAGAACCTTTACCATTGTAAAGCCAAAAGAGTTTGCTAAATACTAGTGTGAAAGCAGATGCTACAAATTAGCAGCCTCCCGATGCGGCTTTCTCTTTTTTCTTGCGGCGAACCTTTACTTTTTTTGTGGTTTTAGTACTGGTTTCATTGGCAACAGTTCCCGATTTTTTGGCCACTTCGGCAAAATCGTATTTGGCAATGCCTTTTAAACAGGTTTTTTCTGTTTTCTGTAAATTATCTTTGTGTGATGCGTAATAGTTATACCCACCCAGCAGCACAAAAGTATTTTCGTATCCTATCTGCCGGAATAACATCCAGGCACCATTGGCCTGCAGTTGGTCGTCGTGATAAAAAACCACTTTAACGCCGCTTTTTTTCCATTGATCCATCTGTTTAATGTTATCTTTTTCCAGCAACTTAACGGCTGTAATGTTGATGGATCCGGGAATATGGCCTCTGGCAAAATCAAAATTATTTCTAATGTCAATTAATACCACTTCTCCCGATTTATCGTTGAGCACCTTTGCCAACTCATAAGGATGAAAACAACCCTTATGGCCTATTACCATATCCACTGTTTGCTGTGGTGTTAAAGCATATTTAAATCGTGGTTTTTTCATGGTTATCCATCCAAAAACAATAACCAATGCAAAAAGCAAAATGGTAATTAATGTTCGTTTTGGGTTTCTTTCGTGTACATGCATAACTAATGTTTTAAAATATGATTAACAACCTCCTGAAGCGGCTTTTTCTTTTTTCTTTCTTCTTACCTTTATCTTGGCTTTTTTAACACCGGTATCGGTTTTAATGCTGTTTCCTCCGGTAAAGTACATTCCGGCGGCTTTGCGAAACTGATAAGTTTCAAAAGCCGTTTTTGGTGCCGTTTCAGGAGGTTCAACCGGGTTAATGATGGTTTCTATCCAACAATTAAGGCCACCCTTCATCACATAAATGTTTTTGTAACCAAGCCTGGTTGAAATTACCCACGCCTGATCGGACATAATATCATCGTTACTAAAAAATACGGCATTCATATCCTCAATGCCAAGGTTATCCTGGCCTTCCGGTGTAAGGATGTCTTTTAACGGAACATTAACGGCATCGGGAAGCGAAAATTTATCGTATTCATCGGCAGGCCGTACATCAATCAACTCAAGGGTAGGGTCGTGTTCGATAATCATTTTTGCCACCTGATCGGTAGTTACGTACCTAGATGGCTGTGTAATATCAAGCAACAATTTTTCTGGCTTAACTTCATGACTAACCAACTGCTTTTTAGGAACAAAAAAGGTTCCCAGAGCCAAAAGCAGCATCAAAACGGTAAGAAATATATAATTTTTATTCATAATATTAGAATTTATATTCTTTGGTATTTTTTCTTACTTTCTTTTCTATTTCGGCACTAACCCAAAAAGCGGCAAGAGCAATTACCGTAAACCCAAAGGCAAACCATGGAGCTGCAATGCCGGTTACATCGGTAAGTGTAACATTGCCCATGCTGCCACTGTAATAGTAATCTTTAAACAGCGGAAAGCTCTCTCCGAAAATAAAGATTCCTATAAATAGACCGATGGCAAAGAAAAGGGCATCCATTTTACCAATGGCAATGGCGGTAAAACTGGTGCCGGGGCAAAAACCGCCCATGACAAAGCCAATGCCCATGATTACCGATCCCAGTATCATTGGCGACAGATAGGTTGGCAAAATAAATATTTTAGACAGGTCGAGCCATCCAAAATAATCGAAATAGAGTAATCCGACCATTGCAACAATGACAGCGGTAAAAAAGACGCGAAGCACCACAAAGTTGTAGCCATAAAAAACACCGGCTAAATTTCGGGATGACGAAAATCCGGAAGCTTCGAGCAAAAAACCGAAAGCGATACCAATTAATATGGCAATTACAAAGTTCCAGTCTCCGGTAATTATTTCATTTGGTATTAAAGGTCCCATTGTACTATATTTTTATAAGATTATATCCACAGTTTTCTAAAAAAGTAAGCCACGGCATAACCGGTTCCGAATATTCCGAGCATAACAATTACACCGCCAAACGAGAAGGATGCAGAACCCACCAAAGCAGCACCGCTGGTACAACCTCGTCCAAACTGGCTGCCAAAACCAAACAGTGCGCCGCCAAGGACGGCAAAAATCAGACGTTTTGAACTTGTAGTGTGTTTACCATGTTCAATTCTGAATTTTTTAATCCTTCCGTAAATAACACCCGATAACAATCCTCCTATTAATATTCCAAACGATTCATAAACCAGCCAGTTGTTCATGGGTGATTTATCTTTGGGAATATATTTACTAAAGTAGGGATTGTTTTCGGCATGTTGCGGAGCAATTGCGTTTACAGTAGTTACAACAGTACTTTTAACCGAGCCACTGGCACCAAGGCCGCGTCCGGTAATATAAAAAGTAACAACAACCAACAGCCCCAGTAAAACGCCCCCGAAATAGGGGTTCAGATAGTGAGGCTTTTCATTAATTTTATGTTTATTCATCGTTCAATGTATTTAAATCAATATAAATATCTTGTAATCTGGCCTGCTTCAAGAATTACGAACCGGAAAATAAGGCCGCCCAATAGAATCAGAAATGAAGGTATCCAGACCGGTACATGGTATCCGCGCAGTTCAAAAATTTCGAGGGTAGCCGGAAAAGCCAGCCCCAGCAACACTACGAAAACCCAGAAAGTAACGGTAAACTCACCACCCAAAAACAGTTTGGCAGCTTCGTGAGCAGCTTCCGATCCGGCCTGAAATCCCATAATCATGTGGATGATAAAAAACAGCTCCACAAAAATAAATATCAGATCGATGCGGGTAAGCACCTTACGTTCGTATTTGCTTTTCGACATCCATATAATGGCTGCCAGTCCGGTTGAAAACCCGGAAACTAAAAACAGCGGGCCTAAAATGGAAGTATTCCACAATGGGCGGGCGTTAAAGGCCGACAATAAAATACCGGTATAAACACCAAGTATTACCGACAATATCATCATAATCCAGGCCATAGCCTTACGGTATTTTATCACAAAAGCTTCAAAGGTATCGAGCCAGGCAAAGGGCCATTTCCATTTCGGGAACACCTCTTTCAAGTAGGAGGCAGCCCAAACAATTGATAACGGAGTAATGGCCATCAACACCCAGGCACCCCACGACATGGGCGACTGAAAACGGATAATGGTATAAAGCCTCCAAAAATAAAGTTTATGGTGAAGGTCCAAAAACAGGGCTCCTAAACCAATAACCAGGATAAACGGAACTAACATGGGCGCCCATTTAATGGTTGCTTTCATGTCGCGTTCCTTGTGCATTACATAAAAATAGCCGGCAAAAAACAAGATACCTGCTGCGAGGCCACCCAAAAACAGGTAGAGTGGAATTTCCCACGTCCATAAGTGGAGGTAGGGGTCGATATGTGGAATATTACGTCCGCTGACAAATAATTCTTCTTTCATTTTCCTGATATTTTAATTAGGTAAGAAAATATAATTGTGGTTTGGTACCTGCTTCGGGAGCCAATACTTTCCATTTTCTGTTTTTCAATATCTTCGACACATCGCTGTTGGGGTCATCCAAATCACCAAAATGGAGGCAATGTGTAGGACAAACATCCACACAGGCCGGATTTTCGCCATCGGTAACACGGTGTACACAAAAGGTACATTTATCAACATAACCTTCCGGGTGGGGATAACGGGCATCGTAAGGGCACGACTCAATACAGGCACCACAGCCAATACACTCGTCATGGGTTACCAATACGATACCGCCATCAACAATATGACTGGCGCCCGTGGGGCAGCACCTTACACAGGGAGCGTTTTCGCAATGATTGCATCGCTCCGAACGTAATTCAATTTCCAATTTAGGATAGGTACCTGCCACGTTTTCCACAATCCAGTCGCGGCAATAGCCGTGGGGTACATTATTTTCGGTTTGACAGGCAACTACACAGTCGCCACATCCGACACATTTTTTGGTGTCAACCGCCATTGCGTATCTCATGCGTTAACCTCCTTTCCTGGTTTTTCTTTAAGAAATGTAACAAAATTTCCGCGCATTCCGGTGCCGCCCATTATTGGATCCATGTGTATTTTACTAACAAGTTTAGAATCGCTGGCACCATGGCCGTAAGCCCGGGTAAGTTTTTTATCGGTATGGCCAAATCCATGCACGAGATATACCGAATCCCATCGTATTCGCTCGGTGACTCTGGCTTTTACAGGAAAGTCGGTAACAATTCCATCCTGATTTTTTAACCAAATATATTGGCCGTTTTCAATATCCCAAAGTTTGGCAACTTTCGGGTTAATCCACACGCTGTTTTCTTTCATCAAATCCCAAAGGTTATGGTTATTTGATGTTCTGGAAAAGGTGTGCATGGGTGCTCTGCCGTAATTCAGCCTGTAGTAACCGTCAGCAGGCTCTTCATGATGGGTATATTTAGGCATCGGGTCGTATCCCTCCATTTCCAGCTCGGTAGAATAAAGCTCAATTTTTCCTGTGTTGGTATTAAACTCAAAATCTTCAAGGTTTTGAAGGAAATAGAGGTCATCAAATTCGCGGTTGAATTTTTTAACCCCGATACGTTTCATCTCCTCCAATGAGGAACCAACTTTTTTCAACTGCCAATCAAGGACATCTTCGTAGTTTTCGTAATTGAAATAATCTCCCAAACCTAATCTTTTGGCCAATTCTTTTGCAATCCACCAGCCCGGTTTGGTTTCGTGTTTTGGTTCGGCAGCAGGCATTCGCAATGCGATGTATGGTTCCCGGTGGGGTGACGTACGAATGGGGTCGTAGCGTTCGAGGTAGGTGCATTCGGGAAGCACCACATCAGCCAGTTGAACAATGTCCATGGGCATGGTGTCGATAACTACTAAGAAATCGAGATGACTGATGGCTTCCAGTGTTTTTTTCTGATCGGGCAACGAAGCCATCAGGTTGGTGCCATAAACTATCCATCCGCGCAGGTGGCAATCCAAATCTGCGTTAGGAATGGATGCGTCGCAAATTCCGGTTGACAACACCTCTGTTACAAGTTTATATTTACCGGGAGGATAAGCATCTCTCCACGATCTTTTTGGTTTAGGATAAGGTGGTGCCGGGTATTTGGGCAGATGTACCTTTTCAGGGTTATAAAATCCGCCACGACGGCCCCAGGAGCCTAACAGGGCATTTACAATGGCAATGGCTCTTGACCTTTGGGTATCATCGCCGTACCAGGTAACATGTCTTCCGGGATGCACAAGCACTGCAGGTGATGCAGCGGCCATTTCACGAGCTGTTTTGCGGATAACATTGGGGTCGATGGTGGTAATACCGTAGGCCCACTCAGGCGTCATGTTTTTAACATGTTCTTTTAACTCTTTAAAGCCAAAAGTATATTTTTCAACATAAGCTTTATCATATAAATCTTCGTAAATAATAACATGCATCCAAGCTAACAAGAGAGCAATGTCAGTGGCGGGTTTAATGGGTAACCAGTATTTTGACTTGCTGGCGGCAGTGCTAAATCGTGGGTCAACGGTAATAATAGTTGCCCCCTGGTCTATGGCCTCCGACATTTCCTGTATTTGGCCATTGTGCATATTTTCGCCAATGTGCGAACCAATTAAAACCAGACATTTGGTATCGCGGATATCGGTTCTTTCGGGCGACATAACATCTTCGCCATAAGTAGCTGTAAAAGCAACCTCGCGAGGTCCGCGGCATTGAGCAAACGAAGGTGCAGTAATGTTGGGTGAACCGTAAGCTTTTACCAGATGGCTAAAATGTTTTCCGCCCGTTCCGTGCGAAAACAGTGCTAAACACTCAGGGCCATGTTCTAACCGAAGTTTATTCATTTTTTCAGCAACAAGGTTAAGTGCTTCATCCCAGCTTGCTTTCCTGAAATACTGAGTGCCGTCGGCTTTTGTTTCTCTAATCAGAGGCGTTTGCAACCGGTCCTCGTCCCAATACATGCCTACTCCGCCGGTTCCACGCGGACAGAAGCGGCCGTTGCTGTGTGGGTCATCCTTATTACCAATTATTTTACGAATATTGCCCTTTTTATCTACATAAGTAAAACCTGCGCACTTCCAAAAGCAAACTTCGCAGAAAGTGGGATAATTGGTAAGCTCCTCATCACTCACAGGTGATGTGTCACCATCGGCAACAAACTGGGCAGTTACACTGTCCCAGCTCAGAGCATGTAGGCCAATAGCGGCTGCTCCTACCCCTGCTGCACTAATTTTTATAAAATCCCTTCTTGTTTTCATCCTTAATATATTTAATGAACTATCACTTTGTCAATATGATATAAACAGTAATGGTTGTATATATGTATAGGTGTTTATATGATATTTGTCACAAAATTATGTAATAATTTGTGATAGTACATTGTTTGAACCGAATCTATATTAGGTTTCAAACACCTGATTATAGGTGAGTTATGAATTATGCCTCATATAAAGGGTGAGCTTTAACCCGTTGGTATTATGCAGATTACATTATTTATTTGAAAAGAAAATAAATTAGATATATTTTTATTGAAGTAATTTGGTTCTAAATTACTAAATGTTATGCTTTAAACAAAAGAAGCTACAACTTGTTGGACACTCAAATAAAAAGGGCTACCAATCTGGCAGCCCTTTCCTTCTTATTACCCAATTATTAACCTAAACTTGCGCTTTTTTAAGCTCTTCTTCAGCTAGTTTGCGGTCTGTTTTATCAACAATATACCCTTCAACACCAACTATTTTACCATTTTCCACAACAGGAGTCATGGTAATAGAATGATATCCAATAGAGCCATCTTTACAGTAGCGACGGGTTATTCCCAAAGGAATGGTTTCGCCTTTCATTACTTTTTCAAACGATTTTTTTAGTTTAACAAAGTCTTCTTTGGTACGGCTTAATGAATAATGCTTGCCAATAATTTCATCTTTGGAGTCATATTTATAAAGTCGGAGCCAGGTATCGTTAACTTCCTGATAAAAACCCTGACTGTCAATACGGAAATAACCCACATCTTTAGATTTGACAATTTGCTCATAAAACACATTGGATTTGTGCTCTGTTGCAATTTTCTTTTCAAGGGCTTTTTCGGCTTCTACCTGAGGGGTGATGTCAATAATAAACCCTTCTAATCCTATAATATTTCCATCTTTATCTTTAATAGGTGCAGCTGAAACGGTATGATAGCCAATGGTTCCGTCTTTACAAACGCGCTCAACCCTTTCGCCGGTAATTATTTCACCTGAAAGAATCTTATCAACTAATGCGGTTATCTGTTTTTTGCCTTCGGGGGTTCTGTCAAGCGTTACATCTGTTCCAATAACACTTTTTTTATCGGTACATTTGTAAAGCTTCAGCCAAACTTCGTTAACCTCCTGATACTTGTGATCTTTACCAATCCGGAAGTATCCCACATTGGAGCTAAGCAGTTTTTCGCGAAGTCGTGTTGATTCGGTGTTGATACCCAGCTTTTCAACCACATCATCGAAAGCAGTTTCAAACACGCCCTCTTTTTCTATTGTTCCCCGGCCACTGATACCTTTTCTACTGGTAATTAGGGCAACTTTCAGGTTCTCTTCCAAAGCAAGTTCCGCATCTTCATCCGACATCTCTTCCCAACCGGTAAGCATTGCTTTGATAGCAGAAAGTGGCCTGTGTCCGGTAGTTGTTAAATAAACATGGCCAATAACAAAACCTAACAAAAGAAAGGCTCCAAAAGTATGAAGGTAAGCAACAGGTTGGAGGCTTCCCACAACACTTTGGTCAACCAGCGAAACATAATACATGTACACCAAACCGCTAAGCACGACGATTGGAATAATCAATATGCGAAGGCCTAAATAGGTCATGCGCTGTAACGGATTAAACTTATTGTAAACCGTTTTACGGGTGGGGTGGGGTGCATTACTAAAAATGCCGGTGATATAATACCTGATTTGTGCTTTTAGTAACTTGGTTGACGGAACGTACTGACGCCACTCGCCGGTTGTCATATTCCAAAACTGTGTAAAAATAATCAGAATGATAAATGACCAGGCCAGATTGCGGTGAATGAAAACTGCTTTTTCATATCCCAGCAATGTGTAAGTACCATGAACTTCAAAACCGGTAACAGCCAGCAATAAAATCAGCAAGGCCTGTGTCCAGTGCCAGAAACGTTCGTATCCTTTATATATTAATACTTTTTTCATTTTTTCAAGATTTAATAATATTAATGCTTCTTTTTACTGCTTGTAACTCTTAAGAATCCATGAATGCTTACTCCTAATAAAACAAGAATAAGAAAGATTAAGCCTGCGTTATCGAGCAGTGAACTTTTGTCTCTGCCGGGAAGGTAAAAACCGGTCAGGTTTTTTAACCTGCTGTCGGTGGCGTTATGACAGTCGGCACATTCCAAGGCTTTATCTGAAGGCGAAACTTCATGACTCAGAGGCCAGATGGATTCCGTTTTCAGGAAAGAGTATTGTCCGCTAAAAGGTAAGCCGATATAGTCCATCCCTTTGGTACAGGCAACTTTCCAATTATAATCGGCCCAAAGGGCACCGCTTCCTTTTTCATGGCTGGCGAGCTTAGGTTGAATCAGGAGCATATTTACCGGGTCATAAGGTTGGGTTCCTCTCATGATTTTCACGGGCCATATTTTAGAGGGATGGTTGGGATCTGCCGGGTTAACATTATCCTGATAAGAACCAAACAAAGGATTTAATATCAGCGGGTGAATAGTATCTTTAATTTTATCGTGAAGCAAGTGGTGATCAGCTGTTCCGTTGAACCACACATATTCAGGTTTTACATTTTTTTTAAAAACTGCACCACCATGACGGGAGTCATACTCGATGTCAACATCTTTATAGGTCTTTCCATCGTATGTGTAAGTGTGTCCGGGTATCTCTTCATCAAATATCGGTTTTCCGTTTTTATCCATTTTGGCAGCCGTGTTCCATGTCCAAATAATTTTGGTATGAAACATTTTCGCGTAAGTAGGAATATGACACGTTTGGCAAGCGATAGTTTTAAAGTGGTTGTTGAGCAATTCACTTTTATGCGGTTTAGCCGTGTGGCATTCCACACAGGTTGCTCGGTTGTTCGCGGAAGAAGCAACGGAATAGGCATGTCCCGTGATGTTATGATTTTCTGTTTTGTGACAATCCTGACAACGCATGTTTTTGGCATCTTTTCCTTTGGAAGCCATGTGGACATCAACATCGCGGGTGCAATTCAACAAGCCCATTTCCAAATCACCGTGTTTTACATTATTACCACCGCCACCAACAAAATGGCAACCGCCACAATTATTTTTACGCGGTTGACCCACATGTTGGGCAATATTGTTTAAATCGGTACCCACGGCAGGCAAACCGGCTTTGGGATTGTTGGAACTTGTACATGGATTTGATTTGTGATAAGTTCCGGTATTATCGTGACAAACCACACAATCGATGTTGTTCTGGTTATGGAAATCAAAATTCTTATCACCGTATCCATAGCCCGCGTGACACATGGAGCAGAGATTTTCATTCGAGTTGACTCCAATACAAAAATCATTCAGTAAATTCTTTTTTCCCAGGTTAAACACGCCTCTTCCCGGAATAGTATCGCTTTGTTCCCATTTCCAGTGGGGTGTTTTCATAAACTCTTTTCCGCGGCCGTTGTGGCAACTCAGGCATGCTTTGGTCATATCCTGAGGTGTTTCAAATTTTTGTTGTAAAACGGCAAATTTAGAGTGATCCACCGGAATGGAATCGTGTTTTAAGCTAATTTCCTTTGACGGGAAATAATCCCTGTCCTTATCACCATTGTAGTTAAATACAATCCAAAGAATAATAATCCAGGGAATGATGATGATAAAAATAATTTCAAGTATCTTTTTCATAGGATTTTAATATTTCGTTGAGGGTACAAAATTATACTTGATAAGGTATAAACCCTAATCTTCCAGTTATTTAGATTCCATTTAAATATATTAGATATTTGCAGATAGTATGCATGCACAATATATTACAGGTGTGCTTATTACACTGTTATTTAAATTGGTTATGAAATAAAAAAATCAAAAAAGTAATTTAGAAATCGCTCTAAATATGCTTGTCAAGATAGTATTTAAACTCAGGAAGCCTGTTTTCATCGCAATGTTTTGAATAAACTGCGATAAAGTTCATCATCTCATCGCGGCGCGCCAACATGGCATAGGCAGCATTAAACATATTAAACCCGCAATTGTTTTTAATTTGTTCAATAACACTTTCAAATTCGTCAAATTCGAGGTTTACGGGCAATTTAATAAAATGACGATTTTTGTCGTTTACATCGGCATAAACTCCTTCCGAAATTAAAGTCATTTCAGCATGTTTTTTAAAATGCACAATGCTATTATAGGGCTGAATATGTTTTGTGTGTTTAACAAATTCAACATCCAATTGTTTTAAATCATCTAAAAACGGCTTAATGCTGCTTACTTCCTGGGTTCTTATGCGTATGCAATTATGCTGTTTATTTAGAAAGCTCAACTGTCCGGGCGAAATATGAAGGTTAATATTTAATTTATTCCGCACCTTAAACGAATGTTGGATAACCCAATCCTGAAAACAAGTAATGGGATGTTTTGTAATAATGTAGAGGTGATGGTCGCTGGCGTGTTCAAGGTTTTCGGGAAACCCGTTTTTTGAAAAGTAGCCGGGTTCGGGATCGGATTCAATAATTAAAACTTCATTTTTTGTTGAAAAAGGAGACAGTGCCAAGTCCAACCGCTCGGCAAAACATACATACCCTTCTATATTATTGTTTTTCATGGCTATAACTTTTAAAGTTGCTTAACACATACAAAAGTACTCTATATTTAACTCAAAACGAATATAAATTAGGAAAGGAAGCTTTTTTAGAAACTGTTTGCTTTACAACATTAATATTTTGGAGATTGTTGTTTGTGTTGTGAAATTTAACTTTTGTAAAAAATTATAAACCAGACATAAAAGCTATTGTAAGTTATTTCTTTAATGAAACAACGGTTCCACTTGTTGTAATTTTTAATTTTTTATCGGGATAGAACAGGGTTATTCCGGCATTGTTTAAAGCAACGGCTTTTGTGCTGTTAAATAGGAGCAATGACTTGGCCTTTAAACCAACAAATACAACGCCTTGTTTTTCAGCGGTATTTTGGATAAACGATTTATTGTTGTTTAGCAGAGAGAGTTTATCCGGCATCAGGTTTTTATGCAGCTGAAGTGCCGGTTTTATTTTTTTGTTTTGGAAATAATATTTTCCAATCAAAGCAGAACTTTGGCCAATACCCGATATTAAAGCACCCTTTTTAGCTGCTTGCTGTAAGGCTTTTTTTAAAACCTCATTTGTTACAAAGAGAGGAAAAGAGGATTTTTTCATGTCGGGTAAAACAATAATTTCAGCATTTTCGATGGTAAGCACATCTGTATTTTTCAGTATTTGGTTATTCTTAAAATTAAGAATATGCACCGCCATTATTTCGTGTTTGTAAAACCGCTTTTTAATATTGGTTTCCTGTTTGGCGGCAGCAGGCACACCCAATATCACCACATATCCTTCAAGGCGGATGTTGGAATTGTTTATGGAAGCAGTAACTATTTCATCCAAAGGGTTTTTTGCTCCCGATACAAGAAACAAACCATTGCCGTTGTTGCTTAACAGCGGTTTGTGATTGTTTGATGTACACGATAACAACAGTAAAGTGAAAACTATTCCGAGCAAAAAGGTAGTCTTTTTTAAGGTCATGGTGTTATTTATTTAAAATTACATTTATTATTTCTTTTGCCTCTTTGTAATTTCCACGGGCCAATCTGCCCGCCCATTTTTTAATTAAAAAAAAGTAAGCCGCCGGCAGATACCTTTTATAATGCAGCTTGTAAAATTTTAACAAGTTCTTGTAAAAGTATCGTTTATTCTTCAAAGCCTTCTCATCTTCAATATATTTTACGCCGGTGCTCGTTCCCTGTTTGTGGTAAACAACTGCCGAAGTACAAACTTTATTTACAAATCCTGCCCGTTGGGCTTTAACGCACCAGTCGGTATCCTCAAAGTAGAGAAAATAGTCCTCAGGCATTAAACCGACTGATTTGAGTAATGAGCGGTGAAAAAACATGGAAGAACCTTGAATATGGTCAACTCTTATATCAACATCATCGTATTGGCCGGTATCTTTTTCGCCACTGCCCACCCAATCGGGGAATTTTGTCCACTTATTAAACATGCCTCCAACAGTTTGTATCATATCCCGTTGTTGATAGTCCAATGTTTTAGAGCCGATAAATCCGATTTTTTCTTTTTTTGATGCTGTATTATAAAAACCTACCTGATTGGTGATGCTTTTTTTGTCGATAACGGTGTCATTGTTCAATATCCAAATAAAATCTGACTCTTTTTGATTAAGCACATATTTTATGCCGAGGTTGTTGGCATACGAAAAGCCTTTGTTTTCCCATGCTTCTATAAGATGAAACTTTGAACTGTCTTGATTGGAAATCCATTGCCGGATTATGGCAACCGAGTTTTTTTTGTTTAGCACATCCACTATAACCACCTGAAAATTTGGATATTCATTTTCAACAATGGATTGAAGACACTCAATCGTATCGTCCGGCGTACCAAAATTGATAATAATAATATGAACCTTTGGCGTATTCATTTAATAAGCTGCCTTATCTCCTTTTAAAATATTGCGGATGGTGATGTAAATAATTTTTAAATCAAGGCTAAATGACCAGTTTTCGATATAAAACAAATCGTCTTTAATACGGTTTTTTATGTCACTTGTACGTTTTATTTCCCCTCTTCGTCCCCGCACCTGGGCATATCCGGTGATGCCGGGTTTAATGGCGTGTCTTATCATAAACATTTTTACCATCTCTTTGTACTCTTTGGTGTGGTTGAGCATGTGTGGGCGGGGGCCAACTATGGACATTTTCCCCATCAAAACGTTAATAAATTGGGGCAGCTCGTCAAGACTTGTTTTTCGAAGCAATTTCCCGAAACCGGTAATCCGGTTGTCATCTTTGGATGCCTGTTTGGTGTTGGCTTCATCGTTTTTTTTCATGGTTCTGAACTTAACCATTTTAAAAGGCCTGTTGTCCAAACCGGTTCTGTATTGAAGAAAAAATATTGGCCCCCTGTTACCTGAAAATAAATTTATTAAACCAACCAGCGGAACAAACCACGAGAGTACGCCAATAACAATAACCAACGAAAAAATTGTATCGAAAAATCTTTTTAAAAATCTGTTATACCAGTAGCTGAGAGGGCCGCGCTGAACACGTAAAACCGGAATGGAATCGTAATTCACAAGCTTTACATTCATAAAGGTGAAGTTGGAAATGGCCGGTACCACTCGTATTTTTACAGCATGTTTACTTACAATGGAATTGATGACTTTGTAAATGCTTTCGTGAATGTTGTCGGAAATAAGATAGAGTTCATCAATACTGTTTTCCACAACAAATTGCTCCAAATCGCTGTAAGTACCCACCACCTCTTTTTTGTTCGACTTTTCGTAAGTAATAAACCCTTTAAATTTATATCCCGATATTGGTGATTGTAAAAAGTAATCCCGTAAATCGTTGGCGGTTTCGTTGTTGCCTATAATGACCACATTCCGGTAGTTATAACCTGCTTTACGATAAATTGCCAACACAAAATAAAGAGAGAATCGCCACAACAATAAAACAGCAAGAAAAACCGGGAAAAGATATTTTATTTGTTCACGGGAATAATAGTTAAACGGAAAAACCTGAAAAAAGAGTAAAAAGAGCGGCAATAAAAAAATAACGCTCTTCAGGTAGGTAAACAAAATATATTTTTTTCCGAGTACCCTGTCGAGTTTGTAGGGTTGGAAAACAGACACCGTAATAATCCATGCAAAATTGATGTAGATATAAAAAATGATGGCATTGGTTTGTTGGCAGGCAGGCCCAAACTTGTTTAAATAGCAGTAGGCAAAATTAAACAACAGGTTCAGAATTAAAAAATCGCCTATGGCTGCAATAACAGATATGTATTTTGAGTATCTCACAATTATTTTGTATGTTCAATTAGGCGAATATAGCTACCAACAATTTTATCAAGGGTGTAATTTTCACGCAATTTATTCAAATTATTGGAAATCCATTGTTTATTTAAAAAATTATTTGTTTTGCCGTTTAAAATTTCCGTTATATCTTTTTCATTATTAAAGTAATAGGCATCTTCTCCCAAAACCGCATTATTGAATTCATTGTTGTGGGCGCAAATAACAGACGAAGCCGCCATGGCTTCCAGCAGCGAAGGGTTGGTGCCGCCGGCACTGTGGCCGTGAAAATAGAGGGAGGAAAAATAACGCAGATTATCCAATACCGTTTTATCATAAATTTTTCCGGCAAAAATAACCTGCTTGTGGTTATATTTTTTTCTTAAAAACCTGCCATACCGGTTGTTGTAGTCACCCACAATAATCAGCGGTTTATCATATTTTGAATTTATAACCCCTTTAATGGTAGCTTCGAGGTTGTTGTCGGGTTGAAAACGAGCTATTAACAGATAATATCCATTGGGCTTTATGTTAAACGGTTTTAACACAGTTTCATCAGGTTTGTCAAATACATCAGCCGGATAAGGTATATAGGCAGCCTGTTTATTATATTTTTTATCGAGGTAGTTTTTTATTGGAAGCGAGTCGGCAATTAATTGGTTACTGTGTTTCACCGCCAGTTTTTCGGCATGTTTTAAAAACTTTGACAGCACTCCTTTATATTTTTTCCGTTTCCATTCCATGCCATCCATATTGTAGATTATCTGCGAGCTTTTTGGAAGAAATTTTGCCCAAACGGAGCTGGTAGTATAGCCAAGCTGGAAGATGGTGTCGAAATTTTGCTTTCGGGCATCCGCCACACAAAGCAGGTCGTAAATAAACTGGCTGGCCAGGCCGATGCTTTTGGGATCCCATTTACGGATAATCTTTACCCCCTTGTATTCCGGTTCTTGATAAGGATGAAAATGAGAGCTGTAAACCGACACATCGTAACCTCTTTCCACCAGCGCCACCGACAGTTGGGTTGCCCACTGCTCAAACCCCCCATATTGGTTGGGGATGCCGCGTGTACCGAGTATGCCGATTTTTTTGGTCATTTAGTATTGATTACAATATTTACAAGGTGCATCCAAAAGCACACTTATTAAATGGTTTAAAATTTAGCTAAAAATAAGTATTTATGGGAAACCAGCATGTTAATACAAAATTAAAAACCAGGTTTACAGTTATTTTTCTATTTTAGCAAATGTTATACTCATCGAAATATTATGGACAATTCGCTTAAAGAAATCTTTAACTCAAATCGAAAAAATATTACTTATAAACAGGAAAACTATTTTGAAGTCTGTGATGCTCATTTTAAAAGGTTTGTGGGTGCCGAATGTGCCGTTTTAGAAATTGGGGTTTCCAAGGGGGGCAGCCTGCAAATGTGGAAAGCTTATTTTGGCGATAAGGCTAAAATATATGGAATTGATGTCAATCCTAAGTGCAAGCAATTTGAAGCAGAAAATATCAACATATTTATAGGCTCGCAATCCGACAGGAAGTTTTTACGGCGGATAATTAAAGAGCTTCCTGAAATTGATGTTTTGATTGACGATGGGGGGCATACAATGGAACAGCAGATAATTTCTTTTGAGGAATTGTTCCCTTATGTTAAAGACAACGGAATTTATTTGTGCGAAAATGTAAATACATCCTATTGGGAAGAATATGGAGGTGGTATTAATAATCCAACTACATTTATTGAGTTTTCAAAAACTTTGATTGATATACTTAATGCCCGTCATTTCAAAGATGACAAAATAAAAGAGACCCCTTTAACCCGTAATTTACACTCTTTACACTTTTATGATTCAAGATTGGTTATTGAGAAGAAAAAGAGAAAAAGCCCTTGGGAGGAAAAAGCAGAGGTTGCAGACAATGTAGTTGAAAAGAGGGAGTCGGTTTTTAAAGAACTATTTTCCTTAAAACTGCAATTGTTAGGTGAAGAGATTGATAAATTACCGGATGTTTCAAATCTTTATAATGATATAAAAAAAATCAAGCTCCTTTTACAGGAAAGGTATGACGGAAGCAATTGGCCTGATAACGGTGAAACAATGATAGGTTATAAACGGCTTACAAATCTGGAAAGGTGCATGATAGATACCATAGAAAATTATATTGAGGGAGACGTTATCGAAACGGGTGTTTGGCGAGGAGGGGCTTGTATATTTATGCGTTCTGTCTTAAAAAAATATGGTATAACTGATAAAAAAGTTTGGGTTGCCGATTCTTTTGAGGGATTACCCAAGCCAAACCCTGAGCTTTACCCTCAAGATAAAAACGATAAGCTTTACACGGTTGATAAATTACGCATTACGTTAGATGATGTTAAAAACAATTTTAAAAAATATGATTTGCTGGATGATAAGGTTGTTTTCCTGAAAGGTTGGTTTAAAGATACCATACCAAAAGCACAAATCAATAAATTATCCGTTTTACGGCTGGACGGCGATATGTATGAATCAACCATAGATGTGCTTTTTTATTTATATCCGAAATTATCGGTTGGAGGATATTGCATTGTAGATGACTGGGGAGCAGTGCCTGCATGTAAAAAGGCCGTTATGGATTATTTTAATGTTTTTAATATGGATGAAGAGATAATTGTGATTGACTGGGCAGGTGTTTACTGGAAAAAGAGCCGGGAGATAGAAACTATTACTCGTTCGCGTTTTAATGAAGCAATCTCTAAACTTTATAAAAAAAATTAACTATGAAACTCAATAATATTATTTTTTCCGATCCGGTTTTTAATGAAAAACAATCGGCTTGGATTGAACATATACCTTTTGCGTTTTTTTTAGCTGACGTGTTGAAACCCAAGATATTTATTGAGCTGGGAACACACTATGGTAATTCTTATTTCGCCTTTTGTCAGGCAATTAAAAAACTGGATATTGAAACGAAGGCATACGCTGTTGATACATGGGAGGGTGATGAACATGCGGGGTTTTATGGTAATGAAGTTTTTAATTATGTTAACAAAATAAATAACGATAATTTCTCTCATTTTTCCAATCTGCTTAAACTGACATTTGACGATGCGCTAAATTATTTTAGTGACAATAGTGTTGATTTGTTGCACATTGACGGATTGCATACTTATGAAGCTGTTAAACATGATTTCGAAAACTGGCTACCCAAGATGAGTGACAAAGGGGTAATTATTTTGCACGATACAAATGTTCACAGCCGGGGTTTCGGAGTGTGGAAACTTATGGAAGAGATAAAAAAAGAATTTTCCTCAACAGAGTTTATTCATGGCCATGGCTTGGGAGTGGTTTGTGTGGGGAAAAGAGTGGATAAAGAGTTTCATGAATTTGTCAGCACCTTAAACAATGAAACTTTTGTTAAAAATATATTTGCTCATCTTGGCAGGAAGGTGTCGTTATTTCAACAGGTTAACAGTTTGAAAACTGAAGTTAATAATCAACGTCAAACATTAAAAGCCAAGGATAAATTAATACGGGAAAAGCTGAATAAAATAGATAAATTAAACAATGCCGTTACAGCCACTGAATCCCTGAGCGAAACGTATAATCTGTTGAAAAATAAATTCGAAGTTATTAGAGTTAGATTGGAAGATAAAAAGATAGACAGCGAATACTTAAAAACACATTTAGAGGAGGCTTTGTTTAATTATAAAGCTATAAACGAAGAATTAAAAAGCATTAATAAAAAATTTAATAAAGTACTTGAAGTTAAGAACAGGCAAATAGAAAAGTTAATTAAGAGCAACACTGAACTTATTCAACTATCAAACGAAAAAGATAAGTTGATAAGTAATTTACATTTAAAAATAAACGAATTAAATAACAGAGTGACTGATTCTGAAAAAAAACAACATAATTCGATTTTTAACAAACAGCTTAATAAGCTTCAAAACGCCAAACATATAAGCAAGATAAAAGCAGAGATACATTATTTTAACAATAAAAAATTAATTGCTTCAAGCGGCCTGTTTGATGAAGATTATTATCTGACCCAAAATCCCGATGTAAAAAGCAGCAAAATAAATCCTTTAAGACATTATATTCTGCATGGAGCTTATGAAGGACGGATTCCATCAACTAAATTTAACGGTAATTTTTATCTGTTAAAATATCCTGATGTTCGCAAAGCGGGGATAAATCCTTTGATCCATTATTTACTGCATGGAAAAAAAGAAGGCCGTATGGCAATACCACCGGTGTCAAAAAAAACAATGCAATCACCGATAACAAAGAACTCTCAACCGGAAAACGACCATTTATATGAACCAAATGTTTATGAAGTTGCCCAAAGGGTCATAGATTATTGGAACAAAAAGGGAAAAAACAATAAAATTGTTGTTTATACTGCTTTGGTGGGCGATTACGATGAACTTAAAATACCCGAATGCTTAAACCCTGAAATTGATTACGTATGCTTTAGTAATTATTTTTATGGAGGTCCGAATCCATGGAAAATAAAGTATATAGATTACTTTGATGAAGACCAAACTAAAATAGCTAGATATTATAAATTAAACCCTCATAAACTATTTCCTGATTATGATATTGCAATTTGGATTGATGCAACATTACTAATAAAGAGAGGTAATGATTTTAAAGAATTAATAGAAAAACATACTTTGAGTAATAAAATAGTGTCGGTTGCAAAACATCCAAATAGACCTGATGTATATTCTGAAGCTGAAGCTTGTATGCACCTGAAAAAAGATACTTCAGGTATAATTGAGAAACAAATCAATTATTACAAAAAAGAAGGGTTACCAAGAGATCATATCTTAGCAGAAACAATGCTTTTGATTAGCAATCTTAACAATCAAAAAACTATAAAGTTTTTTAATGATTGGTGGAATCAAATATTGACATATTCAAAAAGAGACCAGATAAGTTTGTCTTATGTATTATTCAAT
>WGDP01000206.1 GCA_015493215.1 Bacteroidales bacterium
AAATTTTTTTTAACCTTTTTTTAATATTTATTTAACAGTCACCCAAAGGCTTTTTTATTTGCCCGTTCTAACGTGCGTTGTAAGCGCGTGCAGGCCTGTCTGATTACGTCATTGCGGCGGGAAATATAAAATTTACAAGTTTATTTAACATGATGTTGATCACTCGGATTGCAAATCCTCGCGAGCTTAATAGGGTATTTATTAAGAAGTTAATTACTCGGATTGCAAATCCTCGTTAGTTTATCAGAGGTATTATTTTAGGAAAAGTTTATCGCTCGGAATGCAAATCTAGCGAGCTTAAAAGAAGTCCTCCCAGCTAAACCCCGGAGGAATTGAGATCGATGCGGGTTATTCCCAAGATCGTCCAGATTTATAATCCGGCCGATTAATTGCTCCGGGCTAAACCCCTCCTCCGATATTTATCGGAGCTATCGGAGTATTAAAGAAAGATTATCACTATCAACTATGTTCAAACCACAAAAACTTAAGCCCTGCCCTTTCGGTTTTAAATATTTTCTTTACATTTGCCTTTCATAACCTTTCGATAATAGCAATACTTATGAATACAAAAAGTGAAAATGACACACTAAAAAGACGTTCAATCATACTCGATTTACTGGAAAAACAGGGTGATATATCAGTGGTGTTTTTAAGTAAAAAGTTTGGCGTTAGCGAAGTAACCATACGCAACGATTTAGCCAAACTGGAAGAGAAAAGCCTGTTGATTCGTACCCGTGGCGGCGCCATTAAAAAAGTCCCCATCACTTACGATTTAAGTCTTAACCAACGGCTCAACAAAAATAAAAAGGAGAAGCAAAAAATTGGAAAACGCGCCCTCACTTACATAAAAGACGGTTACACCATTGTTATGGACTCGGGGTCAACCACCCTTGAGGTGGCTAAAAACCTGGGGTCCTTTAAGGACATCAAACTGATTACCAACAGCCTTCCCATTGCCAATCATGTTGCCGATTTTAAGGGTGTTGAGGTAATTATTCCCGGAGGAATTTTACGTCCCGAAATGCGTTCGCTGATTGGCCCCATGGCCGAACGCAGCCTGCTCAATTATCATTGCGACATTGCATTTCTCGCCGTTGACGGTATCGACAGCGATCAGGGAATTTATACACCGGTTATTCACGAAGCTACGCTTAGTCGTGTAATGATGCAGGTTTCAAAAAAAGTGGTGGTAGTTTGCGATTCTTCAAAATTTTTACGAAAAAGTTTTGTTAAAATCGCTCCCATTACCGATGTTGACATTATCATCACCGATGCAGGCATCCCAAAAGCTGAAAAAGAACATCTTGTAAAATTACAAATAGAGCTTGTTATTGTTTAAATATTATTGAGTTTTTATTCTATATCTGCCGGTTTATTTCCGGCGTCAACCACCTTTTTATATTACTTTTGCCTCATTAAAGGATTGAGGAGATTTTTTATTGAAAAACCATGAACATAAAGTCAGTTATTTTACCGGTGCTATTGTTAATTGCAACTTTGGCAGCTGCACAAAACAACTCTAAAGCTTCTTACCACCGGATGGAGGGAAACATAGGAAACGATGTGGAGGTTACGGCCAACTTTATCAGGCTGTTTGATAAAGTTGAAGGAAACTATCAGTATAAATTTAAGGAAAATGAAGCCACCACTTTTTATGGAAAGATGCTGGAAGTTGAAGGAAAGGTTTTGAAAAACGACAGCCTTTATCTAAAAGAGTACGGTGCCGATGATGCTTCGTTTATGGGAGTTTGGCACGATAACTTGTTTAACGGCAAATGGAAAGTACCCGGCGATGATGACGATTATATGGAAGTGCTCCTGAAAGAGTATTATCCGCAAGGTAGCTTGCCGTTTAAAGTGTATTACCTTAGTTCGGAAGAACCGTTGATTGAAGGCAGAAAAGATTCGCCCACAGCAACCCTTGAGCTGACGCTGCTCTATCCTGAAAACAACTCCATGACGGCTGCGGTTTTGGATTCGGTGAAGCATATAATTAATAAAGGCTTTTTTGGAGATAATTTTTCACCTGATTCACCGGCCAACATGCTAAAAAAGTTTGAAAAGGAGTATTATCATAATTATAAAGTTTCCAATTTGGATGAGTACAAAGAAATTGGCGGGGCATCGTTTTCATGGGCTTCCGTTAATTCCATGTCGGTACTTTTTAATTCTTCATATCTGCTTTGCGTTGAGTACCAGCGGTACGCATTTAGCGGTGGTGCTCACGGCATGACAAACAACTCCTATGACATTATCGATTTAAAGAACGGTAATGTATTGACCTACAATGATATTTTTGTTGATAATGCCGACAGCACACTTTCTGTACTGCTCACCAAAAAGATGCTTAAGAAATACAAAACAAAAGATGAAGCCGATTTAAAACAATTGGGCTTCTGGGTCGATACGATTTCGCCCAATCAAAATGTTTATGTAACCGGAAACGGAATCGGGTTTAAATACGCCAGCTACGAAATTGCTCCCTATTCGTACGGGCTACCCGAAGTGTTTTTAAGTTTTGAGGAGTGTAAAAACTTAATCAGACCCGGAACACCTGTTTACAGGCTTAGCCAACAAAAACAACAGTAACCTGATATATGGACAGTTCGGCGCAAACCATACTTAACAAAGCGGAAAAACTAAATGTTTGCGTGGTTATTCCTACCTACAACAATGCATCTACAGTTACAAAGGTAATTGATGACGTATTGCGTTATTGCCCCTCCGTTATTGTGGTAAACGATGGCTCTGACGATGATACTGCAAGCCGTTTGAAAAAACACGATAACATTACCGTTTTAACTTTTGAACATAACTGCGGCAAGGGTGTTGCTTTGCGCGAAGGGCTTCGAAAAGCCGCTTCGATGGGTTTTGATTATGCCATTACCATCGACTCCGACGGGCAGCATTTTGCCGGCGATATTCCACTTTTTATTGATGCCATTAAAAAAAATCCCGGTTCGGTTGTTGTTGGTGCACGTAACATCCGTGCCGACGGGATGCCTGCAAAAAACACCTTTGCCAACAAGTTTTCCAATTTTTGGTACAAACTTGAAACGGGTGTTTCGCTTCCCGATACTCAATCGGGTTACAGGCTGTATCCGCTTGCGCCTGTAAAAAACATGAAATTCTTTTCTTCAAAGTATGAGTTTGAAGTGGAGATACTGGTCAGGCTGGCATGGAAAAATATTCCTGTACTTTCTGTTCCTGTAAGGGTTTATTATCCTCCCGAAGAGGAGCGCATATCTCATTTCAGGCCTTTACGCGATTTTACGAGAATCAGCGTTTTAAATTCCGTTTTAGTGCTGATAACAATATTGTGGATTTGGCCGCGCGACATTGTAAACTATTTTACGGCGCACAAGCTGTCGGCCATTATTCGCGAGCAAATTACCAACCACAACGAAAGCCCTCAAAAGGCGGCCTCGGCGGTGGGATTCGGTTTATTTATGGGAATCCTTCCGGTTTGGGGATTTCAAATGCTGCTGGCAGCTTTTATTGCGCACCTTTTAAAGCTGAACAAAGCAGTGGTTCTAATCGCTTCCAACATCAGCCTCCCCCCCATGATTCCGTTTATCATCTATTTTAGTTACCGTATAGGCGGGCTGATAGTCTCCGGCCAAAACAACCTGCTTACAAGCCAGTCGCTCAATATGTTAAAAAGTCAGGTATCCGAAGGAGATTTCTATACGGCACTGGAACAACTGGGGTTGGGATTCTGGCAATACATAGCAGGAAGCATTTTACTCGGCCTTTTTGCCGCTGTTGCGGGATGGATAATTACCTGGGGACTGGCAGAAGTTTACTTAAAGAAACGCAAAATATAAAGCAATGAAAAAAGTAGTTTATAAGTTCCATTCGGGAGAGGATATCATTGAATTTACCCTGCAAAACAACCGTGGAATCGTTGTTAAAGTTTTAAACTATGGCGGTATCATCACCTCAATAGTTACGCCTGACAAAGATGGCATTCCCGATGACATTGTTTTAGGATACAATACAATTGAACCTTATATAGAAAACCCTGCCTATTTTGGTGCTGTTATCGGGCGGGTAACCAACCGCATAAGCAATGCTTCGTTTATCATTGACGGGAAAACATACAATATTTCAAGCAATTACAAAAACTACGCATTGCATGGCGGCATAAAGGGATTTGATAAAAAACTGTGGGATGCCACCCCTTTCGGTACCGATGAAGAACAGGGTGTTGAGCTTACCTGCCTGAGCACTGACGGTGACCAGGGATTTCCGGGCAACCTGAAGGTAAGGGTAATTTACCGGTTAACCAATCAAAACGAATTTATTACGGAGTACTTTGCCACCACCGACAAGCCTACCCATGTAAACCTCACCAATCACAGCTATTTTAACCTGTCGGGGAAAAATGCAAAAAAAGTTTACAATCAGGAGGTTTTAATTTTATCTGACAAAATACTTGAAACCGATAAAAACATTTTGGCCACGGGAAACTATCTTTCCGTTGCCGGAACTCCATTCGATTTCAGAAAAATGAAGCCCATAGGCAAACATATCGGCGATACCGAAGTGGGCTACGACCATTGCTACCTTTTTAACAAGCCCGAAAACGAAATGGCACCTGTTGCCAAAGCTTACGATCCCGAAAGTAAGCGGATTTTGGAGTTGTTCACCACCTATCCCTCCATGCAACTTTACACTGCAAATTATGTTGAGGGAATTGAGGGAAAAGCAGTCGCTCCCTATCAAAATCATGCCGCTTTTTGCATGGAAACGCAAATGCTGCCCGATGCCGCTAACAGGCCAGAGTTTCCATCAACCCTGCTTATGCCCGATGACTTCTACTCACATTCCACCATTTTGAGGTTTGGAGTGGCGGAGTAAATAACATGCATCTAATCTGAATAATTCAAAAAGGCTATTTACTAACTTGTCATAAGGAATTTGGAATTTAATTTCACTTTTAATGGAAGTAAATACAGATTTGCCTGAATCTGAAGGGTAGAGCAAAAGAGGCTGGAGACGAAAATATGTTATACTTTAATGCACAATTGATATTGTCCAGATTAATCCTGTTTTAATAGAGCGTTTTTTATGTAAAATCCAAAGCGCAAGGCTGAAAGTCTTGCTTATTTTAGCCTGTGGCAGCACCACAGGCTAAAAAAGAGCAGATAAAGCGCCCTGAATGGGCAGCTTAGTATTTAAAAATGAGATAAATTACCGGTATATTAAGCTGCCCTTTCAGGGCGCTCAGGCGAATAAACATACTAATATAAGAACTGGATTTGATTTTGGGATTTCTTACCAAATCAAGCAGGAATATTATAAAATAGCCACTAACTTCCTGTTTGAAAACAAGGGAGATGTTTGCAAAAAAGTAAATACTAAAGAAAAACAAAAAGGACTACTTTTCTACGAAGTAAGCATCACCGGCATAATAAGCATCAGAATATCCTCGTTTTCATCGTTGCTGTCCTCGGGTTTGATGATTCCGGCGCGGTTGGGTGCCGACATTTCGAGGGTAATGTTTTCGCAGGCAAGGGTGCTCAGCATCTCCTGCATAAATTTTGAGTTAAAGCCAATTTCGATGTCTTCACCCTCGTAGCTACAGGTCAAACGCTCTTTACCTTCGCTGGAATAGTCGATATCCTCGGCAGAGAGCACCAACTCCTTACCGGAAATTTTAAAACGAACCTGATGGGTTGATTTGCTACCGAAAATAGAAACCCTGCGCAGTGCATTTAACAAACTTTGTCTGCCGATGGTAAGTTTAAAGGGATTCTCGTTCGGGATAACGGCATTGTAATTTGGATATTTACCTTCGATAAGGCGACAAACCATCAATATATCGTCAAATTTAAAAGTAGCGTTGGTATTGTTAAATTCCAGCACCACCTTTTCCTCGTTATCGTCGGGAATAATATGGCGGGCAAGGCTAAGGGTTTTTTTGGGAAAGATAAATGAATCGGCTGTATCGCTTTTTACTTCGGTACGGCGATAGCGAACCAGTTTATGGGCATCGGTGGCCACAAAAGTAAGGTCGTCTTCGTTTATTTCGCAAAACACACCCGACATTACAGGACGCAGCTCGTCGTTTCCGGTGGCAAACAGGGTGTTGTTAAATGCATTTACCAACATGGCGCCGTTAACGGTAACCTTTTTAGTGTTTTCCAACTCGGGAACCTGTGGAAACTCGTCAGGCGACTGTCCAATCATTTTGTATTTTCCTTCGCCTGCCAAAATTTCAACATTCAGGGTTTCCGCATCCGAAATAATGGTTACCGGAATTTCGGGAAATGTTTTCATAATATCGAGCAGCTGTCTTGCGGGAATGGCTACCGAACCGGCATCGTCAGCCTTTTCGGGTGTAACCATTACCGAGATGGTTGTTTCAAGGTCGGAAGCAGTAATGGTAAGGGTTTCGCCCTCCAAAGCAAAAAGAAAGTCTTCTAAAATAGGAAGGGTACTGTTGGTGGATAACACACCGCTGATTTTTTGTAAACTTCTTAAAAGCGTGGTACTTGATATTATAAATTTCATCGTTTTTAAATTTATGAATCGTCGATTTATTATTGGGAGTAAAAATAGAAAATAATACTGATATTAGATAACTATCGCAAAAGAATTTATTCACAACCTTTGGGAAGGCAATTCATATTTTGATGCACAAGAGATATTTTACTTCGTTCAGGTTTATTTGGTCTATATTTTTCGTTCAGGTTATAAACCTGAACGAGCTTGAAGACGAGCTTGAAGTTATATAAACCTGAACGAGCTTGAAGAAGTTTGAAGCTATAAAAACAGCTTACTGTTGCATTCTTTTCTTTATCAGCTCCATCCTGCGGAAGAAATCAACCTTTTTACGTTTTGTTGAAATTACATATTCGTAGTAGTCTTCGTCGCTGTCGGGATTTTTCATGCGTTTTTCATCCTTCATGCCGGCAAGATGTTCGTTGTAATTCATATCGGAAGAGATGGATTGCATAATACCATTTTGATAGGAAAAGAAATACCAGGTTTTCCGGTCGGTTTCGAGGTAAAAATGGATGGAGCTGCCCACCCGCCCAAGCTCAATTTGCATAAATCCTTTGAGCATTTTATTAACGGCACTACCATTGATAAAACCTATTCCGATGGGGCCGTTTGAAATGTAAGAACGGGTGTCGGGGTCCCAAATCAAATTCACATCCGAAAAAATAATGGAACCTTTTATCTGTTTGGGCATTTTTTTCATGTTGCCATACAGGCTGAGTTCACGTTTCAAAACATCGGCATCCTCTTTATCGAGCAACTCACGGATGGCCACGTTAAATTCACTCTTTTCAACATTTACCACATCACCCGGAATCATCCGCAAGCTGTCGAGCATCATATTCAGGGCATCATCATCAAAATAGAAATCAAAAATAAGTGAAGTATTAAATGTTGTTGAATCGGGGATAATATAATGGGTAAAACCACCGGCGGCTATCAGGCGTGTTTGGGTAAAGTTGGTTCCCAAATCCAACAAACCGTCGCCACTTAAAACACAACGCTTATTGTTAAGGCTGATGAAATTTCCTTTTGCATTCAGGTTGCCCTGCAAACGCGCCTCGCTACCCACCAAATAGGTGTTTTTATCTTTGTCATACTCCAGTTTTCCGTAACTCTCGAAGGCAATAATATCGTCTGCCGACTCACGGCTTTGCAGCACCATTGGATAAAATTTCCTTCGTTGCATCGACAGTGCCAGGCCAAACCGCGCTCTTGCACTATCAGTTGTAACGGTGGTGGTGTCAACTTCAAACTGTACATGTTTTGGGTTGATGAACCTGCTAAATGCCACCCAATTATCCTCAAGACCTATACACTCTTCATTTAAACGATATCCACCCGTAAACTTGAGATAGGGCTTATCCGCTTCGAGGGTAATGGCTCCCTGAAAAAAGTACTCGGGACTTAAAAAGAAAAGTTCATCCTGTTTTACCCGGCCTGTTGCAATGGTTCGTCCCCATTGGTTGGTTTTAATTTCGGGAAGATAAATTTGTTGCGGCAGCCCGTTACGGTCGATATAATCGACATATCCCTCGCCACCATACGCTTTTCGCGACTGAATGGCGACCATTGCATCATAAATTTTATGGTATTTATACAGGGTGTCAGTTATTACGTATGCATTGTACAAGGTATCCATGCGGGCATTTTGGTAAATTCTGACCGATTTATTAGCCGGAAAAACTGCCGCATCCGCCGTTTTAATAAACCGTACCCCTTCGGCATTAATGGTATAATTATTAAGGTCGTACAAGGCTTTGCCGGCAAAAAACCGAAGCGAATCCTGTGTTGGATCGATGGAAACAAATTCAGGCCCCGACAATTGCTTATCAATCACTTCAAAATCTGAAAGAGAATCCATCTGCCTGAAAAAACGGTTCTGCTCACCCGACAGTTCCAGTTTATCCTCATCCATCAGCCATTTAACCTGATCGAGTGTGGAGATATACCGGTTGTAGGGCAGTTCCACAAAGGAGCCTTTATAGAGATGTTCAAACTCACCCAGTGCGTTTTTAAAGTCAATTTGGGCAAAGTAGCCTTTGGAGATAAATATTTTATGCAATCCCGTTTCGTCGAAAAGGGTAAAGTCCGCCGAATCGGCCGACATGGTATTATATTTAAAATCCATGGCCGACGAAAGCACCTCTGACCTGTCAAAGGTAAAAGCGCCTTCACCATGCATAAATTCAGGACTCAAAAACAGCGAACCGTTTAATCGTGTATTGTTGTAAATAACCAATTGATGAGCCGTATCCAATGTGGTGAGTGTCATCATGTTGCTGTCAACATCCCAATTTATCTGTATCGAATCGCCATGCACATCAGGTGTGTTGTATTTTTGTTCATCAGCAAGTGCCACAAAATTATAGCCAATACCTTTCAGCGAATCGGGATAAAACACCAAATCGGGTGAATTAAAGGTAGCATTCAGATAATCGACTCTTCCCGAACCTCTAAATCCGTTGTTATCGAGCTGAAGCGTATTGAAAAAACGTGCTTTTCCGTTGTAAACAGCATAGCCCGTATCAGGTGTTTGATGCACAAAACCCAGCGAATAATCGGGCATAACTATCAGCGGCTCATGTATAACCGGAATAATGCCATCGGCCATCAGGCTGCCTTTAAAAGCAAGCCCTGCTGTGCTAAAGGCTGAAACGCTGTCGAACACAAAGGGGTCAACCTTATAGTAAAACCGCTCACGCACCAGCGTACTGTCCTGAATACTTTTTCGGTTGTAATAAACATACCCGTAATCCTTGCTCACAAATACAGGAAATTTAGGAAACTTATGCAATCCCGATTTGTTTTTCGGATTGTCGATATAAATTTGCCCGTTCAGCTGCGTAATAACATTGTTGACTTTTCGATAATAATAGCGGTTTGCCTGCATGGTATCCTTTTTTACAAGGTAAAACTGCATGGTGTCGATATAGTTCAGGTTCAGCATAAAGCTGTCGTAAATAAACATACTGTTGTGCGAATAAAAATCAAACAGCCCCACCCTGACCTTACCGTCGAAGGAGAAGTCGCGGTTCTTTTTTACCGAAACGGTTTTATCATACGGAAAAATATAAACTGCCTGCGAATCGCTGATTTTAACCTTTGGCACGCCAAATATATCAAGGTCAAGTGTATTGAGGTCGATAATGGCATTGGGTTTATTGCGAACCTTTGAAACAAAATGGATTACATCGTAATCAGACTGTCCCGATTTGGCAAACAGATAGTAGAAAAGCTTGTTTTTAACAACGGCAGTACGGGTTTTACTATTGTAAACAACAAACCCCCTGTTTGAAAGTTGCACCAACATGGCCACCGCCTGCTCGGGAGGCATATTCATGTAATCGGCCAAAAGCGGAACTTCCACAAGACGGCTGCCATCGGAAGCATATTGTTTTAAATACCCGTCGATAACATAAAGCGGATTTTTTTGATCCATTACCTGAAACGAGTAGAATTCTCTGAGCGAAAAATAGTTACTCGACTCAAAAGTTGCCACATTATCGCCGCGCACCTTTTTAAATTTCTTTAAATAGAGCTTGTCGTCGTTCATATTCCAATAAAGCGCCGGCACATCAATATCCATTTTATGATACGAATCGTAAAAGGGAATGTGATTGGATGAGTTGAGCAGCGAGCTAAAAAGCACCATTTCATTTTTTTTGCTCAGGTATCTCAAACGCAAATCGGGATGATAAATGGAATCGCCTTCGAGATAAAAAATAAACTCCGTGTGCGGGCTTTCAAGTTTATCATCACTCAGTTTAAATTGATCCGATAAAAATCGTGCATACACTTCATCACGTAACTTTACGGTCACCAATGCTTTTTGGTTGTCAGAACCTATTCCGTAAAGGTTCTTTCCTTTCAGTTCCAAATTACATTTTAAATCGAGATTGGGATAAACCTCCCCCATTTCAATGCCATTTTCATAGGCTGTAAATATGGGATATACCGAATGATCGGATGGCGGGCTGGAAAGCACTTTTTCCCGTAACTGACCTAAAAGAGGCTGTTTAAAAAATCGTGAATAATATAATCGTGCAGAGTCAACAGTAAAATAATTATGGTTCAGGTAGATAGAATAGGCATCAAAAACGGCATAGGTAGCTTTTGCCTGCTTTTCGCCAAACCGCTGCCAGGTAATTTTACCATTGGTTCCTTTCCAACGCTCATTGTTATAGTTAAAAACCCCTGATGTATTTAAAATAACAACGCTATCGCGTTTGGTGGCACAAACCAAATTAAGGTTGGTAAACGAAATGGTAAACACCGAATCGTAATGAAACCGGAACCTCCCATTACGGTAATACCAGGCAAATGAGCTTTTGGTTTTGTAAATCTGACGTTTTTCAAACAGTCCGTTTCCCGTTTTTAAAAACCGCAAAAAGTTTTTGGTTGTCTTTTCATCTAGTAATTGTGATGCAAACCTGTGCCAGGCCAAAATACTTGCAGGTGGCTGATGCGATTCGGATAACAAAGTAAGGCTGTAAATATACTGATACAGATTAGGATAGGCACGGACTTTTTTATCTCTCATTTTTTGCACCAGCCCGCGAATGGCCTCTTTTTCCTCCTTATTAAAACGCCCCACACTCCAGCCGGCATAAAACCTCTCCAATAAAACTTTTGACTTTTTTTGCCAGGTTTTTGAGGGAGTTCCCATCAATATGGTGGTAAGTTGCTGATAAAATAGTTCCGAATCGGTTGAAAGCGTATCAGGCACCGGCGTTTGACTTTTAGCCAACGAAACCACCATCGCCATCAATATGAATAAACTCAACCTTAACTTTATCATGCTTACTTACTGAATTTTGCAGCCGTCCAGCTGTTTTTTACTTTATGGTTCACATAATGTAACCCCAAACTTTCGGCAGCCTTTTTAATATCCTTTAAATCGCTTTCGTAAAAACCGCTAAAGTAAATAAAACCGTCCTTTTTTAAACAACGCTCGTAAGCGGCCATATCGTGTAATAAAATATTTTTATTGATGTTGGCTAATACGATGTCAAATGTCTCCTCTACAGGCAACGATGAAGCATCGCCCAACAAAGGCTCCACCTTTGGCGTGTTATTGATTTTTATATTTTCAGAAGTACTCTCGTACGACCATTTATCGTTGTCAACAGCGAGGGCGTAATCGGCTCCCATCATAACAGCAAGAATGGCCAGCACCCCCGTACCGCATCCCATATCAAGCAGCGATTTGCCGACGATTTCGTTTTCATTTTCCAACAGATACTCAATAATCAGAGCGGTAGTTTCGTGATGGGCAGTCCCAAAAGCCATTTTGGGATTTATTTCTATCTGAAAATCAACATCCTTTCTATTTTCATGAAACGGAGCCTTTATATATACCCTGTCGGCAATTAACACCGGATTGTAGTTGCTTTCCCAAACGGCGTTCCAGTTTTGATCTTTAATCACCTCCGTTTTTGGCTCAATATCAGTGTGAAAATCAATATTGACAATCAAACCGGGATGGTAATCTTTTTGAGGAATATAGGCATAAATGCTCTCTTCAGTCTCCTCAAAACTCTCAAATCCTGCTGTTCCGAGATCAGCCATTAGAATATCTGTAAACACCTCATTTTGAGGCTTGGCACAGGTAAGTTTAATATAATCCATTTTACTAAAATTAGTCGGGACTGCGCTTTAAAAGCTGTTTGCGATGGCGACAAAGTCGTTGGCTTTTAGCGAAGCACCGCCAATCAATCCGCCATCCACATCGGGATTGGCAAACAACTCTTTGGCATTGCCGGCATTGCAACTTCCACCATAAAGGATGGTGGTATCTCCGGCGGTTTTATCTCCATATTTTTCGGCAATTATACGGCGTATAAAGGCGTGCATCTCCTGTGCCTGTGCAGCGGTGGCAGTTTTGCCGGTTCCAATGGCCCAAACAGGTTCGTAGGCAATTACCAAATTGCTGAACTCATCGGCACTAAAATGGAAAAGGGCTTCTTTAATTTGAGTTTCCACCACTTTAAAATGTTGGTCTGCTTCCCGTTCGTCCAACTGCTCGCCACAGCAAAAAATCGGACGGATGGCATTTTCAAGCAACCGTTCCACCTTTAAAGCCAGCTGCTCGTTGCTTTCGTTAAAATATTTTCTGCGCTCGCTGTGCCCCACAATACAATATTGCATATTCATGGAAGCCAGCATGGAGGCAGCAATTTCGCCGGTATAAGCTCCCTTTTCGTGTTCACTTACATTTTGTGCCCCAATGGAGAGCAGGTTATCGTAGTCGTTTGCGTAATCCGAGGCCAGCTCAAGGTAAACCGAAGGAGGGCAAACAACCACTTCGCATTGGTTTTCTGCTGTTTCAAGCTTTTCTAAAATGTCGGCAATCAGCTCTTCAGCCTCCTGAAAGGTGGTATTCATTTTCCAGTTTCCGGCTACAATATTCTTTCTCATGACGATATAATTTTTTAATTTGACAAACAATTTTAAACTACTTTATTGGTCAGATAGCGTCATCCATTTTATAATTTGAAACTATCCTCCAATTACATTTCGCAAAAATATACTTTAAATCATTATGTACGATGTCTGCCAAAAGTGTATAATAAAATTTAACATGTGGCCTAAAACAATTATGGTTAAATTTGAAGTCTAAAAAATTTGAAATAAGATGAAAATACTTTCTGTCGATAAAATCAGGGAAGCCGATGCATACACCATTCAACATGAGCCTATCCGCTCCATCGACCTGATGGAAAGGGCAGCATCGGAGCTGTTTTTTTGGATTTCCAAACGAGTTGACAGCACACATCGGTTTAAAATATTTGCCGGAACAGGCAACAATGGCGGCGACGGGCTGGCTTTGGGACGCATGTTGGCCACTGCCGGTTATGAAGTGGAAATTTATGTTGTTCGTTATACGGATAAAACCTCAGCCGATTTTCAGACGAACTTTAAAAGAGCCGAAGAAACAAAAAGTCTAACCCTTCACAACATCAAAACAATTGCCGATTTCCCGGAAACAGGAGAAGAAGAGGTAGTGGTTGACGCCATTTTCGGGTCGGGGCTTACCCGTAACATTACAGGGCTTGCAGCGGAGGTAATCAAACAAATTAACCAAAGCAGCGCGGTAAAAGTCGCCATTGATATTCCTTCGGGCATATTTTCAGACAACAGCTCAGTCAGCCCGGAAAATTCCATTGTTCGTGCCGACTACACCTTAAGCTTTCAGTTTCCAAAGCTGGCATTTATGATGTCCGAAAACGATTTGTTTGTGGGCGACTGGCATATTTTAGACATTGGATTGCATCCGGACTACATCAACCGTGTTGAGACCAACCATTTTCTTTCGGTAAAAAAAGATGTGGCTCCGTTAAAAAAGAAAAGAGCCAAATTTTCGCACAAAGGAACCTATGGCCACGCATTGCTTATTGCCGGGAGCTACGGAAAAATGGGTGCCGCTGTTCTTGCCGCTGAAGCCTGTTTACGTTCAGGTGTCGGGCTGCTGCATGTACATATCCCGAGGGTGGGCTATCAAATTTTACAGACAGCATTGCCCGAAGCCATGATAAGTCTCGACAGGTATGAAAATTACTTTTCCGAGCTGCCCGACCTGGCTATGTTTAATGCAGTGGGAATTGGTCCCGGACTGGGTATGGAGCATCAATCGCAAATGGCACTAAAACTTTTGATACAGGAGTTTAAAGCACCCATGGTGTTTGATGCCGATGCATTGAATATTCTTTCGGAAAATCCCACCTGGCTTGCTTTTCTACCTGCCGGAAGCATCCTTACACCCCACCCGAAAGAGTTCGAGCGTCTTGCAGGCAAATGGGACAACGATTTTGAGAAACTGGCGTTGCAACGCGAATTTGCTGTCAGGCATAATGTTTATCTTATTTTAAAAGGTGCCCACACAAGTGTTTGCACTCCCGATGGCAAATGCTATTTTAATTCCACCGGAAATCCCGGTATGGCCACTGCCGGAAGCGGTGATGTACTAACCGGAATCATAACGGGACTACTTGCGCAGCATTATACCTCGGGACAAGCTTCGGTACTGGGCGTTTACCTGCACGGGCTGGCCGGCGATATTGCAGCCAAAAAAACAGGTGAAGAAGCCATGCTTGCCGGTGATATTGTTAAAACAATGGGCAAGGCATGGAAGAGATTGGGGTGAGATAAAATTATATATAATTGATGGATCACTTACCCATAACTGTTCAGGTCGCGTAGGAACCGTGTCTTTTACCAGATTCTTGTATTTATGAAACCTATGATTCGAGTTCGTGGTTATATGGAAGTTCTTTAACCGTATCCCCACTACCAACCCCGTCTTTTTTGAGATAGCAATACGCTCTATGTTTGCGCTCAAAAATCAACAAGATGTTTACAATATCCTCCAGCAACAGGTTTCACCTCTATGTTCATCCCACTGATATGCGAAAAAGTTTTGACGGGCTC
>WGDP01000207.1 GCA_015493215.1 Bacteroidales bacterium
CATCCCCGTTGCTTACAAACACTGCATCGTCATAATAATCAGGGGTAAGCAGGGCATCTTCATAGGTTGATGTTGAGCCATTGTAATATTGCCACGAAGTGGAATCGCTCCAGTTTCCGGTAGCTTTGGAGGCGTAGGCAGGGCGTAACAACATATCGGTTGGAGCAAAATAATCTGAAGAAGCAATATCATCCTTAAAAGTAGTGCCATTCAAATTAATAACCGGATCTGTAATATAGGTTGGAGGAACTCCCAAATCATCCAAATGCATTAACAATACTGTATTGGTATCAACATAATACTCCTCCGATGAAACATTTGTTTGCATATCACCAACAGTCCTGGCAATATTAGAAACCCGGATTTCATCAATATCAGTATTTGACATTTGACGGCTATAACTGCCCCAATATCTGCCCCCAATATTCAATGCATTGGTGCTTGCTGTCAAAATCCAGTCTGTATCAGTATTAGAGTCATATATAGTATCATTTACATAAAGTTTTGCTGTTGTCCCGTCAAAAGTTGCTGCTACATGATACCATGTATCAAATTGCATATTGGCTGTATTAGCATCATCACATCTAAGCGATGCGATTATATTGCCGTTTGCATCCCTTGAAACAAATCGAACAGCATAGTCTGATCCATCTGCAGCATCACTAATAAGGTAAAACGAAAACACGGTTCTACGATCCATGATACACTCATAATTTGAACTCACAAAAGAGCCCACATTAATCCATGCTTCAAAAGTCCATGCGGAAGATACATCTAAGGCATTGTTTCCATCATTAACACCAAAAGATTCTCCTCCATCAAGGCTGATAGTAGTTACATTTCCCGCCTTTACCGAAACTCCAAGCAACAAGGCAAAGAGTAGCATAAAGAGAGGTTTAACAAAAGAGTAAGGTTTTTTCATAAGGCAATTTTTTTAGCAATAAAAGGTTGGTAAATAAATTTATAAATAATGGATAAGAATAAAAAAATGCACTGTCGTATCATTACAACAGTGCATTAATTGTTTTCTATTCTTCAATCTCTTCGGCGTGCATCCGGTAATGTTTTTTTCCGCCGTAGGCAGCACCCAAACCAAGTAATAATACAAGTCCGCTGCCCACAGGAGCATTACCGCCTGTTTGGTTACCACTTGCACCGTGGCCGGCACCGGTTGGTGGTGGTGGCGGTTGAGTAAATCCAATGGAGGCAGAAAGGGTAAAAACTATTGTAAAGAGTGCGGTTATTATCTTTTTTTTCATGATGATATGTTTTTAAGTTATTTTTCAGTAATTTAACTATCGGATGATTAATTTTTTCGACATAACACTGTTGTCATCCAATGAAAGCCGAACAATATAAACACCTGTATTTAAATCGGTATGCAGGGTTTGCATGCTGTTGCTGGATAATTGTTGTGTGTAAACAACCTGTCCCAACAAATTGAGAACAGATACCTGGCCGTTTAGTTTTTTGTTATCCAGATTTCTTATCACAACGCCGTTGTTTGAAACATAAATGTTAATGTTTTGGTGCAATGCAGATGGGTTGTTAATACCTGTTACGCTGTAAAACTCAAGCTCGAACCGGTTAGCATCGTCGCCTTCGGAAGTGGTATAGGCGTAGGTATCGCCTTCGGAGATATTAACCGTTGTATTAAGTTTTAAATCGGTTAATTTTACTTTTAAATCATTGTCTGCCAAATTATCAATGCCTGTAAAATCCAGCGTATAGTCGCCGGGAAAATCGGTTTTAACAGCAAGGGGCAGCACATAATCTTTAACATTCAACGGCAGGCAATTGATGCTGTAAATGTTTTCGCCGTCGTTGGTATAAATTTGGGGTGCTTTGGAATAACCAAATAGTTTGTAAGCATCAATGGCATGGTCGAAGTTTTTGGTGGCACCTTCCCTGAATTGAATGTAAGCGTTGCTTTCACCTTTTTCGCCGGTAACTTTTACCACCAATGTGTTTTCGGCAGCACCTGTTTTATAATATGTACCGGTTGCATGTACCTCGTCAGCAGCTTCCATGGTAACCGATTGCGAAGCAGCGGTAACTTTAACAAAATAGCCCTGCATGGCAGGAATTATTCCATCGGTTAAAGCACCGGTGCTGCCATTCCAGCTGATGTATGCACCATCGCTGGCACGTACAACATATACCGCACCGTCAACACTGCTGGTTTTGCCAAGCAAATCCCAGTCGATGGCAGCTGTGTAAGGATTTCCCAACAGGTTCCAGCCGGGAGAGGAAGCACCACTGGTATAGCTAAGGTTTTTGGTAACCGACCCCGTATTAATATCTCCGGTAAACTGCTTGGTAGCGGCTGATTTATATGCACAAAGGTATCCTTTACCCACTACAAAATTGGCATCACCAAAGTCACCTCCGGTATAATTTAACCAATTTTCGGTAGTTTTCGTTTCATCATACTCATATAAATCATCATCACCTGCTGTGGGTGCAAAACCCGAGCCGGCAATGGCAAAACTACTTACCGGAGAAGAAAGAAAACGCCATCCGTCGCTGTTGTCGGTGTAGGCTGTAAGGTAGCGGTTGATAGTGATTGTGCCACTGTTGGTTAACGTTCCGGTGACAATCATAGACCCTGTATAGGATACATCTGAGTTTATGACAAGATTACTTCCTGAGTTAAGTGTTAATGACCCATCAATATTAACCTCACCACTTATACTTAAACCATCCGTATTACTTGAAATAGTTAAAGTATTACCGCTGGAAACTGTTAAAACACCCCCATTCTCTACGGTGGTTTCATTTGTAGTTATATCAGATGCTACAGTTATAGTATGCCCATTTAGTATAGAGATATCATCATCTGCATAATCGGGTGCTAAGGTAGCATTACCCCAAGTACTTGACGAACCATCCCAATATTCCCATGAAGATGCACTACTCCAATTACCAGTTGTTTTTGATTGATATTTTGGTTGTAGAAGACGGTTTGTAGCAAGTATTGTTACATAATCTACTGAAGAAATGTTTTTATCGCCGATGGTTCCTGTAAGGCCTGTTCCTGAAACATAAGTAGGGGAATCTCCCTGATCATCGAGATGCATTAATAGTACAGTATTTGCATCAGAAGTGTATTCTTCGCTACTAACATCAGTTTGTAACACTGAAATACTACGAGTGTTATCAGAAACTCTGACTTCGTCAATATCTGCATCTGTCATTTGCCTACTATAGCTACCCCAATAGCGTCCTCCAATATTTAAAGTGTTGCCTGTCCCGGTTGTTAAAGCCCAATCAGCATCAGTATCTGAATCATATTCAGTACCATTTACATACAATTTTGCAGTTGTACCATCATAAATAGCAGCCACATGATACCAAGTATCAAATTGCATATTAGCACTTGTTGAACCCGTACCATCACAATCCATATAAGCAATTATATTATCAGAACCATCTCTAGCTGCAAATGCTACAGCATAATCATCATCATCGTCATCTATCAAATAAAAAGAAAGTACATGCCGCCTATCCATAATGCAATCATAGTCACCACTAGAATAAGAATGAACATTTATCCACGCCTCAAAAGTCCAAGCTGACGAAACATCAAGATGATTTGATGCATCATCCTTGACATAAAATGATTCACCTCCATCCAAACTTATAAAATACTTATTTCCGGCCATTAAATCGGTGGTCGTAAGAAAAAGCAATAAGAAAAAAATGTTTTTAAATAAGTACTTGTTTTTCATAACTGTAGTTTTTGTTAACAATAATTTGTAATAAGGATAATAATTTCTCTATTTATTATAAGACGCAAATATTTAAAATCACCCCTAACTTGTCAGGCTGTTTTTACAGGAAAATTATCGAAACCCGGTCACCCTGAGCGTTTTTCGACGAAAGGAGAAAAACGCATCGAAGGGTGGCCGGAGTGAGGTTCCCACACGCTTTCAACCTGCCGGGTCTCCACCCGCAATAAGCCCTCTTCGACCCGACAGGTTTTGGATTTCCGACCCGACAGGTTTTTGTTCGAGTTTATCATTTCACAATAATTTAATATC
>WGDP01000208.1 GCA_015493215.1 Bacteroidales bacterium
AATCCCCCTTACGGTGCGTAGCCAAACCGTTGGCAACCATGCAAGCCCACGCACATTTAAGCCCATTCCGCTTTTACCTCCCGCATAGCGAAACCTTAAAAAGCGAAAAAAGCTTAAATTTTACCGAAACACAAAGAAAACTGTAAAGAAAACAAAAACATTCATTTCTGGGAAAAACGAAAAAAAATTGGATAGAATTGATTTCCGATAATGGAAAACAAAATAAAATATTTGTCAATATAAAATATAATTCAGGACACTCTATGTTAACTTTTGATACTATTATTAACGAATTATTAAAACAGTTTACAATCAATAAAAAGGTGTTACTTGGACAAAAAAACTGCATAACAGCTCAATTTTTGACATATTTTGGCTTTGTTAACTGATATAGTGTGGAATACACTATCTAAGCAACAATTTACTTTACCTTGAGAAGGCCAATTTTGCCAAAAACCTACCATTAATGGTAGTATAAAACCTACCATGTTCCTCCCTTGTTTTGTACTTTTTATTAATTTACTCAACTTTCGCAAGTAAAATAACGCATTAAAAATGAATAAAAAAGCAGCATATTAATTTGTTCAAGTCACTGTTTTACAGTAACTTTGTTTTGTCAAAAACAAACAAAACAATATGCTGCACAACAAAAGTACGACAATAGTTTCAGAGATAAAAGACTTTTTTACTTCAAGTGAAAAAGCCGTTAATACGATTTTGAACATTTTAAGTTCTTTGACATTATCAGAAAAGCAAACAGGGCTTGAAAGTAAAGGCAACAACCTGGTTAAGGACATCAATAAACTGTTGTTGCTTATTTTGTTTCCGTTCTTTGGGGTAAAAGACAGTTGGCAATATGAACGGTCAACCCTATATCCTGTTCTACAACACGGAAAAGATATCTTTTACCGACTGTTAAACAACAGCAATATTGATTGGCGGAAAATATCCTACAAGATTACCCTGCAAATCATAGGCAAAGCCCAAAAGGACAAATTTGCAAAGGCGGAAGAAGGATCAGATTCAGGCAGATATACCTGTTTAATAGTAGACGATACGGATCTGCCGAAGACAGGAAAGAGGATGGAGATGATTGGACGGGTTTTTTCACACGTTGCAGGCAAAAGTATTTTGGGCTTCAAAGGGTTGTTTATGGGCTACCACGATGGAAAAAGTTTCTATGCGTTGGATTTTGCGCTTCACGGCGAAAAGGGGAAGAACAAGAAAAAACCATACGGGTTGACAAACAAGCAACTCAAAGCGCGTTATTCCAAAAAACGGGCAAAAAGGAGCCAAGGCTTTAAACGCACAGAGGAATATTCAATGAGCAAAATTGACCGAATGATAGATATGGTAAAAGCGGCCATTGCTAAAGGTATCCGGTTTGATTATCTTTTGGTTGATAGTTGGTTTACCTGTTTTGCCTTGGTTAAGTTTATCAAAACACGGCGTATTGCAACACATCTTGTCGGAATGGCAAAGATGGGTAAGACAAAATACCTGTTTAACGGTAAGAAGCTTACGGCAAGGGAAATTATAGACCGGCTGCGCAAAAGTAGGAAAGTGAAACATTCCAAAGGGTTGTCCTGTTATTACAGCGAAGCCCTTGTTGATTTTAACGGGATTGAAGTTAAACTGTTCTTTAGCAAAACCACGAAGAGGGGAAAATGGTACGTGTTGCTGACTACCGACATAACCTTGAAATTTGAGCAGGCTTACAAGGTTTATTCCACCCGTTGGTCAATTGAAGTTTTTTTCAAAGAGGCAAAACAGTACCTTGGGTTAGGAAAAAACCAAGCACAGGATTTTGATTCACAAATAGCTTCAACAACTTTGACAATGATACAATACAACCTACTTTCCCTGGCGAAGAGATTTACCGGTTATGAATCGCTGGGAGAGCTTTTTAGGAACACCAAGGCCGAAACCCTTGAGTTGACCGTTGCAGAAAAGATATGGAAACTCATTGTTGAAGTCCTATCGGAAATAGCCCGGTTTTTGGAAATTGACATAGAACCTTTAATGCAAAAGCTAATCATTGATAATGAAAGATTTATAAAATTGTTAAATTACAACACCCTATTGCAGGCAGGGTAAACAGAGCTTGCGAAAGTTAAATAAATAAAATAAACCAAGCAAGGAAATACTTCTGATTTACGTACAATAGTGGTTTCTTTTCCAACATATAAGTAT
>WGDP01000209.1 GCA_015493215.1 Bacteroidales bacterium
ACCCTTTTCCCCCGGAAAACTTTCCGTTTCGTGATGGGACTGCTTTTGGTTTTGTTTACCGGATATAAAACAGCGCATGAAATTCCTTATATCCGTTTGGTTTCAAGAAGTGTTGGCAACCAAATGGCCGCAAGGATAAAAACGCGCGATGTGGTGAACGCCTTACCGGAGAAAAGCTACAAGATTATTGTCAGCCAGGATTACGGCTGCCCGCTCCAGGCTTATGCCATTATGTACAGTTTTGCCGTGGGCGGGAAACGGTGGCCCCATTATAAGGAAAAACTAAACGGGCTTTATCCGGATGTGTACCAATATTTTACCTGGGACAATTCGCTGCGCTACTGGGGCAAAAGTTTCCATCCCGATAGTGTTATCGCTTCGCAAAAACCGGTATATGTATATCTTCAAAACAACAGCACCAGCCTTTACCGGCGTACTGTTTTTAAACTTATACCGGATAGTGCAAAATACAACATCCGTAACCGGCTCATTTTTAAAAATCCATACAACGGCGAAGTTATCCGGCAGCTTTTTCTGTCAAAAAAATAGGTTCCCTGTTTACTTTTATTCACATTTATGCAACACACCATAAAAACCAATTTCTTTAATAAGCAGCCAAAAATCAAACCGGGGTTTTTGTTCTTTCTGGCCCTTTTTGTGGCCATGAGCTTTTATTATAGGCTGGACCGTACCATGTTCTACCGTCCGCAAAGCCTGCATGCCTGGCGGCAGACGGATTGCCTGTCGATTACACAAAACTATTACCAGCGAAATAACAGCTTTTGGGAACCAGAGATATACAACCAGCTAAGCGATGATGGCCATTCGGGGAAAACCGCCGGTGAATTTCCCCTGCTTTATTATGTGGTGGCCCTACTTTGGAAACTGGTTGGGAAAAGTGAGTTCTTATACCGGCTTATTGTTTTATCCATCTCTTTTACGGGGCTCTTTGCTCTTTTTAAATTTTCAAAAGAGGTATTGAAAAACAATGTACAGGCCCTTTTTGTCAGCCTGGGGCTGTACACTTCGGTAACCTATGTGTATTATTCTGCAAATTTCCTTCCGAATATTCCCGCATTTTCACTGGCTGTTATGGCATGGTATTTTATCTGGATGTTTTACAAAACCAACAAGGCAAAATTTCTTTGGACAGCCATGCTTTTTTTCGCTTTAGGAATGCTGCTGAAAGTATCGTCAGGTATTAGTTTTGTAGCTTTGTTTGGCTGGGCATTTATTGAGTTGTTGCGAAAAAAGGAGAAAAGGATACTTTTTAAGAAACCCCTCCTGCAACTACTTCCCTTTCTTGCCGTTATTATCAGCGTGCTGGCATGGTACCTGTACGCAGGCCACTACAACCGGCTGCACCAGGGTTATTACACATTCAATAATGTTTGGCCGATATGGCAAATATCAGATAAAAAAATAGCCGACATCATCCATCGGGCCAACCTGCTTACAAGGCCTGCCTTTATGCATATTTCAATGTATTATGTTTTAGCAGGCATGTGGGTTTATGTGATGGCCACTTATAAAAAAAGATCTGTTTTTTTAAATTATCTTCTCGTTGTTATTCCGCTTGGCTCAATATTGTACGTGTTGATGTGGTTTCAGGCTTTTGATGTGCATGATTATTACTGGATCGACCTTTACGTCAATGTACTGTTAGTGTGGATTTTATTTTTCAAAACAATAGGTACGCATAAGTGGTTCAATTCAAAGATTGTAAACATTTTGATTATCGGATTTCTTCTGTTCAATATGGTGAAGTGCAACCAGCTGTTAAACTCCAGATACTCAGGATGGAAAAACAGCCTGTACAACAACTATTTCAGGACAGTAGGAGAACTGGAGCCCGTTCTGCTGAAACACGGAATCAAATCTGATGACAAAGTCATTTCCATTCCTGACGGTAGTATTAACATCACCTTGTATTTAATGAACCGGCAAGGCTATACAAATTTTAACAGCAATTTTGATAAACCAGGAACTTTCCAATATCGAATTAATGAAGGTGCCAAATATCTGGTAGTGAATGATACCACCGTGCTAAACGACCCGCTCCTCAGGCCATTTGTCAAATATCCCGTGTTAACGTATAAAAATGTAAAGGTATTCGATTTACGGCCTTACAAAAAGTAATTATTTTGGAACTTTGTTGTTTTTCAACGCTTTTAAACCACATTATGATAAAATTTAAATTTCGCCGGGCATTTTCCCAACTTTGTCTATTTTTGAAACGAATTTAATATCACCATGAACCAAACCCTATCCATCATTGTTCCCGCTTTCAACGAGGCAAAAACCATCCATTCGGTTTTGGATAAAATTGTTTCCGTTGAGCTGATTCAGAAATCCCGAAAAGAGGTTATTGTAGTTGACGATGCTTCAAAAGACGATACGCCCGGCCAGGTAGAGGAGTTTATCCGGAAGCATCCCGGCGAAAACATCAAACTTTTCAAACAGCCTGTTAACCAAGGCAAAGGAGCAGCCATACATCGCGGGAT
>WGDP01000210.1 GCA_015493215.1 Bacteroidales bacterium
AAAATATACGTTTTAAATTTCCTGACAAGAGCCTTATCATCATTGCCGGCGGTTGGAAAACGGCTGAAGCCAAATCGATACCTTTTGAAGAATTTGCATCTCTAACCAAAGAATATCTTGGTATTGACGAACACCGCATCCGCGATGTTTACGGTTTTGTGGAACATGGTGTGCCGTATATTACCTGCGAGCATCACCATTTTCATGTTCCCATCTATTCTAAAGCCTTTGTCAGAAAACCGGGAACACTTGAGGTGCTCCCCGAGGGCGAAAAAGGGTTGCTACATGTTATCTCACCCTATAACTATGCACAGCCGGCTCTTTCCATTTTATCTACCGACTATGCTGTTATCAGGTCGCATTGCGATTGCGGACGCAACGGTCAGTATATCGAACTAAAAGGCAGGGCAGGACTTAAAAAACACGAAGGCTGCGCCATTACCGCAACCGAACTTTTAAAAGCAACACACGAACAATCAATCAAAAACAGGACTTAAGGAGGAAAACAATGAATATGGAATTCTATATTTTTGGTAAACTGCAAAAAAGTGAAACCATTACCGAAGCCGAGGTAAAAGAAATTGTCGCTCAGGCCAAAACACTGAAACAAAAGGTGGCTAAGCTAAGTGTTGATGCCATTTTAGATGTGTTTGAGAAAGTTTCAAATGCATGGTGCGACGAAAATTATAAATACCGAAAAGAAGCACTGGAGTTTCTTCCCTCACGCATCGGCTTTAGCAAGGAAATGATTGTTGAAGGTATTAAAACCATGTGCTCATTGCTCAGCCGCGACGGCATGCTTACACGCCTCAACTCCGACCTTGGTGACAAAGATTATCTCAACCGGTGGACTTACAACCACCATTTCAGAGGGTATATTAAAACCGAGCCTTTGGGAGTTGTTACCCACGTATCGGCGGGAAATGTTTTTGTGGGAGGTGTTGACAGCCTTATCCAGGGTTTGGTGAGTAAAAACATCAACATCATGAAAATGTCAACGGTCGATCCGGTTTTTCCGGTTCTGTTTGCCAAAAGTCTTCGCGATTTTGATGATACGGGAGTGTTGCACAAAGCCATGGCACTTATAAACTGGAAGGGCGGAACCGACAGTATTGAAGATGTTTTGAAGCAAGAGTGCGATGCCATAGTAGCTTATGGCGGAGCCGATACCATTCGCTCGTATCGTAAAAATTTGGGACTGCATTGTAAACTCATCGAATACGGCCCGAAGTACAGTTTTGTGATGGTAGATAAAAACGAGTTGCAAAAGAGAGGAATAAAAACCGCCGCTACCCTTATCGCCCGCGATGTTATTATGTGGGAACAATCGGCTTGTTCGTCACCACACACGGTGTATGTTGAGGGCAAAGAATTGGCGCATCAAATGATGACGGAAATTGGAAAAGCCCTCGATGAATGGTCGGAGAAAATTCCGCAAGGCACTGTTTACGACGATGAGGCTGTGGAGATAACAAAAGTCAGAGAACTGGTAAAGGTTAAAAAGGCCTTTGGTGAAGAGGATTACTATTTTACCAAAGACGGCCTAGGAACGGTGGTGTATCAAACCAATACGGAATTTCAAATTTCGTGTCACAACCGTACTGTTTTTGTAAAACCGGTTGATTCACTGGATGAAGTTATTAATGTAGTAGCCCCCATGGGGCAGTTTATCCAAACGGTAGCCGTTTTGGCCGATGAAGAACGTGCTAAAAAGCTTTCCGCCAAGTTGGCACTGATAGGTGCCGACCGTTTTGTGGAGATAGGTAGAATGGCTGTTAGAAAACACGGAACACCCCACGACGGCTCCAAAGGTATTGCCGAGCTGGTGCGGTGGGTATCGCTGGGCAGAAATGAGCTTGAAACCGACTGGCAGGTGGAAGCTCTTTGGAAAAAATATGAGGTGGACAGCGATGGTTTCGATTTTCTTCCAAATGAAGAACGCGACAAAATGACGCTGGAACGGCTTAAAAGAGTGGTGGAAATTGTTAGAGAAAAATCACCCCTTCTTTCCAAAAGATACCACGGAATCAGTTTCGATGATTTCGATTCGTTTAGAAAACTACCTTTGTTAACAGGCACCGATTATAAAAAATACCTGCCTCCGGCAGGTGACGGACTGCTGACGGCAGAAATAAAAGGAGGTTATATTTTTTCCAGCGGCGGTACTACCGGCAAGCCCAAAAGTGTTTATCGCACTACCGAAGAACAGCATTTTAATACTGTGAGGCTTGGCAAAGGACTGGCGCTTTCGGTGTTCGATAAAAACGACCGTGTTGCCAACCTGTTGTTTGCCGGTAATATGTGGGCATCATTTGTTTCGTACAATCAGGCATTGGAGCATACCGGCTGCACCATTCTGCCCATAGGCGGCAATCATCCCATGGAGAGCATTGTGCAAAACCTTATTACCTTTAAGGCCAATGCAATCATCTCCATTCCTTCGGTTTTGCTGTCGGTTGCCGAATATGTGGAAACACATAATATCGACCTGAAAATTGACAAAATTTCATCGGGAGGTGAACATCTTTTTAAAGAATCGCGTGAATACCTGAAAAAGGTTCTCGGAGTAAAAATCATCGCTTCCACCGGCTATACTACCAACGATACGGGAGCCATAGGATATCAGTGTAAACACATGGTTGGTACGTCGTTGCACCATGTTCATGAGGATTTGCACTACGTTGAAATTTTAAATCCCGAAACCAACGAACCGGTAAAAACCGGAGAAATAGGAAAAATTGTGGTTACCAACCTGCAGCGAACGCTGATGCCGACTATCCGTTATGAAGTGGGCGATTTATGTCGATGGGTTGACATGGAGTGTGCATGTGGGCGCAAAACAAGGGTGTTGGAGTTGCTTGGACGCAGCGACGACATTGTAATAATAGGTGGCGGCAATATTACCCCCGAAGTGATATCCACAGCCATTTATCCGTTTGATGAGCTTAGTACACATTTCCAAATGACGGTTAAAATTGTAAATGGTAAGGATGCCCTTGAAGTGGTTGTTGAGGCAAAAGATGATGACTTTGAAGATACTTCCGATAAAGTTAAAGAGGCGATTTTGAAACTCTCCAAGGAGTTGTCCGTAATGTTAGAAAAAGGATTAATTCATGATGTAACCGTTCGTATTGTTAAACCTTTTACCTTGCCACGTAATCCCAAAACAGGAAAGGTTACTTTAATAAAAGATGAAAGGAGGATTGGGTAATAAGCTGATAAATATTGAAAATCTATTTATATTGCGAAATACAGTGGTTTTAGTCAATTGAGATTAGAAAACCACCAGCTAATATAAAGATTTGAGTATCTTTGTAATATGGATAAAAAAACTTTTGAAATACTAATTGACGGATTGATAACATTACCTCAGGAAAGTGAGTGGGTTGAATTAAAAGTAAACAATTCAAATCCACAAATTATCGGTGAATATATTTCGGCACTTTCAAATTCTGCATGTCTTGAGAATAGAGAATACGCTTACATTATTTTTGGAATTGAAGATAAAACACATAAAATTGTAGGTACTTCATTTAAGCCACGAAAAGAAAAAATAGGTAATCAAGAACTAGAAAATTGGCTAATAACACAATTGGATCCTCAAATTGATTTCAAAATTATTGAGCAATCAATAAATAACAAAAATATTGTAGTTTTTCAAATTGAAGCAACTCAAAACAAACCTGTTGCTTTTAAAGGAGTTGAATACATCAGAGTAGGCTCTTACAAAAAAAAATTAAAGGAACATCCTGAAAAGGAGCGAAAAATATGGCAAAAAGTAAAATTTGCATGTTTTGAAACAGAATATACCTTAAAAAATATTTCATCTGACAAGGTTTTAAAACTGTTAGATTACCCAAGCTTTTTTAAATTATTGCAAATACCATTGCCTGAAAGAAAAGAAGGTATTATTTACAAATTAGAAGAGGAAAAACTGATTGTCAGAAAGCATAATACATTTAATATTACTAATCTTGGAGCAATACTTTTTGCTAACAACTTAAATGATTTTGATACACTACGTCGAAAGTCAATACGTGTAATAATCTATAAAGGAAAAAACAGATTAAAGACTATCAAGGAATATAAAAACAGTGTAGGATATGCTGTAAGTTTTGAACAACTAGTTGAATATGTTAATGATAAATTACCTTCAAACGAAGAAATTGGTAATGTTTTCAGAAAAGAAATTCGAATATATCCTGAGTTAGCAGTTAGAGAACTCATTGCAAATGCTATCATTCATCAAGACTTTAATATCTCCGGTACGGGAACTATGATTGAAATATTTGACAACAGGATAGAATTTACCAATCCCGGCAAACCATTAATAGATACAAAAAGATTTATTGATCATAGTCCTGTAAGTCGTAATGAAATCCTTGCAGGCTTAATGAGGAGAATGAATTTTTGTGAAGAACGAGGCAGTGGTATCGACAAAGTAATACATGAAATAGAACTTTATCAGTTACCTGCTCCTGAATTTTTAAGTGGAGACAATTTCACAAGAGTGATTTTGTATTCACCTAAATCATTACGACAAATGTCAAAACCTGATAAAATCAGAGCCTGCTATCAACACGCTTGTTTAAAGTATGTATCGGGAGAATATATGACAAACCAAAGTTTTAGGGAAAGGTTAAATATCAAGAAAAAGAATTATCCAATTGTTTCAAGGTTAATCAGAGAAGCAATAGTAAAAGGTGTTATAGTAGAATATGAAAAATCAAAAATGTATGTTCCATATTGGGCAAAATGATGTAACCCGGATGTAACCAAACGTTAAAATAATTTTTTAACCTACTGAAAAACAATAAGTATTGATGTAATAAATAGGTAACTAAAGCATTTTATGCTTTAATAAAACTGATAATTTAAAAGGTATAAGTG
>WGDP01000211.1 GCA_015493215.1 Bacteroidales bacterium
CTGTTGCACTATCGCGTTCGAAAAGAATTTTGGGGTTATGCCGCCAGCGAAAACCTTACGGTTAAAGAAATCATCCGTGAAAAATATCGTGGCATCCGGCCGGCTCCGGGCTATCCGGCATGTCCCGAACATTCCGAAAAAAGAACCATCTTTAATTTACTGGATGTGGAGCAAAATGCAGGAATCAGCTTAACCGAAAGCTATGCCATGTATCCGGCAGCATCGGTGAGCGGGTACTATTTTGCATATCCTCAGGCAAAATATTTTGCCGTGGGAAAAATTCTTCCCGACCAGATTGAAGATTATGCCAAACGCAAAAACCTTACTGTTGAGGAGGTGAGAAAATTGTTGAATGTAAATATTGTGGAAGAATAAACCAGCCCGGCAGGTAAATCACAAAAAGCAAAAAAACAAAAAACAAATCACAAATAAATTCCAAACTTTAATAATCAAATTACAAAACAGTTTTAAACATTGAAATTTATTTATTGGAATTTATTTGTTATTTGGAAATTGAATTTTGGAATTTTCTAAACACCGGCTCGGGGTTTAATCTGTGAGATGGAATTAAGAAACAAGATAAAGAAATAGAATAAAAGTATGGAATTAAAAGTTACCGAACATATAGCTAAAGCTGATAAAACGCTCTTCTCATTTGAGCTGTTGCCACCGTTAAAAGGCCAGAACATTGCGTCCATTCAAAAAGCCATCGACCCGTTGTTGGAATTTAATCCGGCATTCATCAACATTACCTATCATCAGCAGGAGGTGGTTTACGAAGAGGTTGGAAACGGGCTTATAAAAAAACGGGCGGTACGAAAACGACCTGGAACCGTCGGTATTTCGGCGGCCATTAAGTATCAATATAATATTCCGGTGGTGCCTCATATTATTTGTGGCGGTTTTACCCGTGAGGAAACGGAAAATGCTCTTATCGACCTCCACTTTCTTGGCATTAAAAACCTTTTGGTGGTTCGTGGCGACCCGCCTGCCAATACCAAAATTTTTAAACCCGAACCGGAAGGCAATGAACATGCATCCGATTTATTGGAGCAGATTATGAACCTCAACCGGGGTATCTATCTTGATGAAGAGCTGGGTAATGCCACCGAAACCGATTTTTGTGTGGGCGTGGCAGGATACCCTGAAAAACATCAGGAGTCGCCCAACTTTGAAAGCGATATCCATTTTCTGAAAAAGAAAATCGAAAAGGGTGCCTCGTACATCGTTACCCAAATGTTTTTCGATAATCAAAAATACTTTGACTTTGTAAAGCTGTGCCGTTCCAAGGGAATAACAGTTCCGATTATTCCGGGTCTCAAACCGGTTTCTACCAAATCGCAGTTGGTGTCGCTTCCCAAAACATTCGGAGTAGGCATGCCCGAAGAGCTTGTAAAAGAGGTGTTAAAATGCAAAGATAATAAGGCTGTACGCGAAGTAGGAGTGGAGTGGGCCATCGAACAATCCAAAGCGTTGTTGAGGTTTGGTGTTCCCGTACTGCATTACTACACCATGGGGAAATCGGATAACATCAAAAAGATTGCCGAAAAGGTTTTTTAAAAAAGTTACCTATCTTCGCTTTTTAATTCTTGGGGTTATATGGCCAAACACATCGAAACGGGAAAAAAGGGTGAGGCGCTGGCAGTTCGGTTTCTTACATCAAAAGGATATACCATCCTCGAAACCAACTGGTGCAATAACCATAAAGAAATCGACATTATTGCCATGGATAGGGATGAGCTTGTAATTGTGGAGGTTAAAACACGCAGCACCGATTATTTTGGTTTCCCCGATGAGTTTGTTGATGCTGCAAAACAAAAAAATCTGATAAGTGCTGCTCAGGCTTATATCGACAAAACCGATATGGATGCAGGGGTAAGATACGATATTGTTTCAGTTATATTAACCGGCACTTCACATACAATTCATCATATTACCGATGCTTTTACTCCCGGCTTATGAAATGGTTCGATAAATTAATAAAAACCAGAAACTTTCAAAAATATTTGGGGTGGACAACGCTTGTGTTGTTAATTTTTTTGTTTGTATTAAAACTATTGATGGGCCATTGTGAGCTATGGCTGTGCGGCCTGTTTGTAGTTACCGTAACCGGATATTATATTTTATCGGATGTGGCTTCAAGAAAAAACAGGAATTAGCCTCCTGAAACAGGTAATTTTGAACCTTTTTAGATTAGGCCTGTTTATTCATTCTATTTTGTGTACTTTTGCACGTCAAATATTTGATTAACTATGGATAAGAAAAAAGGTGGATTTGATAAATTTATTAAAAAAACCACCAAAAAGCGAAAGAGTTTCGCCCCAAAAGCCGATTCAACCCAACACAAGTTTAAAAAGAAAGCAAGCAGCAGCCAGCAACCCAAAGCAAATCCTGACGGTTTAATCAGGTTAAATAAGTTTTTAGCCGATGCCGGTGTTTGCTCTCGTCGTGAAGCCGACAGGCTGATTGAAAGCGGTGCTGTTACCGTAAACGGAAAAGTGGTTATTGAGTTGGGTACAAAAGTGAAGCGTACCGACAAAGTAATGTATGGCGACCAAACCCTGCGCGCTGAAAAACTACAATACATATTGCTTAACAAACCCAAAGGTTTTATAACCACTTCCAGCGACCCTCAGGACAGGAAGATTGTTATGTCGCTGGTACAAAATGCCTGCGACGAAAGAATATATCCGGTTGGACGCCTTGACCGGAATACCACCGGTTTACTATTGTTTACCAACGACGGTGATTTGGCTAAAAAATTAACCCACCCCAAACACGGTGTAAAAAAGCTGTATCATGTGGTGTTGGACAAGCCACTTACAAAATCGCACCTGCTTGAAATTGCTGCCGGTGTTGAACTGGAAGACGGTGCCATTAAACCTGATAAAATTGCCTACGACCAAAAAGCACACGATAAGTCGGAAGTGGGTATCGAAATTCACTCGGGCCGAAACCGTATTGTCCGGCGTGTTTTTGAACACTTTGGTTATAAGGTGGTTCGACTCGACAGAGTTATGTTTGCCAGCCTTACCAAAAAGGATATTCCAAGAGGAAAATGGCGTAAACTAACCGAAAAAGAGGTGAATATGTTAAAAATGTTGCCTTAACAAAAACGAAATAGCAGAATGAGTTTGCCGGAGCCTTTGCCACGAGATTACGAATCGCTTTCGCGAAATGAATTACGTGAAAATCTTAGTAATCTTATAAAAGACCTATTGCTTACCAATCCTGATAAACTGGCCAACCTGATGTATCGCCACGATGTGAAGCAACATCTGTTTCAAACAGCTTTGCTGATGGAAGATATTGATGAGCAGGCAATGTTTATGGCCGATTTGGTTATCGACCGTGAGCTGCAAAAGGTAGCCACCAGAGCCGCTTATAAAAAGGAAAAAGAAGCTAAAAAAAAAAACCCCGGCTACATGAGTAGCCAGGGTTTTTCTTTAAGTTGTTTTTACCCTTACGAGATTTTAATCTCACGAGTAACCTTGGTTTCCTCTTTTTTGGGTAAAACAACATTCAAAATACCATTTTTGTAGTCAGCCTTGATGTTTTCCACATCCACGGTTTCAGGCAAGCTGAACGAACGGCTGAACGTGTTGTAGTAAAACTCACGTCTTGCAAAGTTGTCTTTCTTTTCTTCTTTTTCCTCTTTTTGCTCTGACGAAATGGTTAATACGTCTTTTTCAAGATTGATATGAAAATCGGCTTTCTTCATTCCCGGTGCAGCCATCTCCAAAACATATTTGTCGTTGTCCTCTTTAATGTTGACTGCCGGAACGGTTCCTTCAAATTTTTCTTCTGTGTTGAAGAAATTTTTTTCCAGACTTTCAAATAAATCGGTTAAAGCCGGATACTGATTAAATCTTACAAGTGCCATAACTTTGTCCTCCTTTATTTTTTATTAAACATCTGTTTTTTTTATCACTTCATCTGCCCATTTTCAAATTGTGTACCATTGCAAAAAATTATAACAAAACTGACTATATGACCGAATAAATTTTATATGGCTGCCAATATGACTGTTTATGATTCTTTCACATTCTGTTTACACAACAGTTTTTATCTTTGCACAAAATAACTGACTTTATCTTGTGGACAGAATAGTAAAAAGCCTCAACACCCGTAAAATTATTTGGCCGATAATAATCGGGCTTGCCGTTAGTGGGTGGCTTTTGTGGCGGAATTTTAATCCGGAAACCTTTACTTTTGTCACCTTTACCTGGCACACGCTCCTTTTTTTGCTAATTGCCGTTTTGATGATGTTTTTGAGAGACATTGCTTACATGTACCGTATTATTGTGTTGACAGATAGTGAGATAGGATGGAAGCAGGCATTTAATATTATTATGTTGTGGGAATTTAGTTCTGCCATTTCACCTTCGGTAGTGGGTGGAACAGGCCCCGCCATCTTCTTTTTATATAAGGAGGGGGTAGGAAGTGGGAAAAGTACTGCTGTAATTTTAACGGCCATTTTTTTGGATGAGCTGTTTTTTATTTTGTCGGTACCCTTTGTTTATATTTTGTTTGGTAACAATATTTTTCCGCCCGATTCGGCCAACATTGCGGAGATAAGATGGGCGTTTATTGGGGGTTACATTGCATTGTTGGCCTACACGCTTTTTTTGGCTTATGCGCTGTTTGTAAATCCCTATTTGTTTAAGTCCTTTATTTCGTGGGTTTTTCTTTTTCCCATATTAAAAAAGTTTAGAATGCGCGCGCGCCGATCGGCTAATCAGTTGATATACACCTCAAAACTAATAAAGAAGAAACCCTTTTTATACTGGTTTAAAAGCATGACGGCCACGGCTTTTTCGTGGGGAGGCAGGTATTGGGTAGTAAACTTTATGCTCATGGCTTTTTTTGGTAATATTTACAGCCTTGCTGACCATCTGCTGATTTACGGAAGACAGCTTACCATGTGGATAATTCTTTTGGTAAGTCCTACCCCGGGCGGAAGTGGTATAGCCGAATTTATTTTTTCAAACTTTCTCGGCGACTTTATTCCTGATCCTTCATGGTATGCACCATTGGCCATATTGTGGCGTATCATAAGCTATTATCCTTATCTGTTTATCGGCGCCATAGTTTTGCCCATTTGGTTACGGCGTGTTTTTAAAAATGATGTTTCCTATAAAGAAATATAGTTATGAATGAATATTTAGCACTTACTTTTGCCGTGCTGGCAACCTTTGTAACAAACATTCCCTTTGGCTTTTGGCGTCAGGGAGTGAAAAAGTTTTCGTGGCAATGGTTTTTGTTTGTACACCTGCCCATACCAATGGTGGTGGCTTATCGCTATTTATTTGGGATGGGTTTTCAGCTTTATACCTATCCGTTTATGATTTTGGGATTTTTTGGCGGCCAATGGGTTGGCGCACGAATCAGAAAGAAAAAAATGGCAAATGCTGCAGAGCTTGAAAGTGCCGAAGCAGAAGCTTAAGAAAGCTCCACTGTAATTTAACTTTGTGAGCAATAGTCCATTGTTAAAGCAATTACTATTTTATTAGCTTTGTATTGTCAATGGAACACAAAAAAACTATATTGGTTTGCCCTATGGATTGGGGGCTGGGACATGCCACACGCGTGGTTCCCATTATTGAGTTGCTTAAAAAAAACAGGAAGGTTCACCTTATTCTCGGCGCCGACAACCGTCCCTTGGAATTTTTAAAACAACGATATCCCGAACTTGAAATAATAAAATTTCCCGGTTATGCACCCCGTTATCCGGTTCATGGTGCCATGGTGCTAAAGATGATTACCGAGATGCCTGAAATGAAAAAGCAGGCTGATAAAGCACATCTTTTTTTGGAACAACTTATCCTGGATAAAAAGATTGACCTTGTAATTTCCGATAACAGGTACGAGCTTTGGTCGAAAAAGGCAAAAACCGTTTTTCTTACCCATCAGCTTGATATTCAAACACCAAAATTTGGAAAAGTGGCTAAGCCGGCACTAAGGCAAATGATATACAGTTACATTAAGAAACATGATGAACTGTGGATTCCGGATGTGGCAGGCGAAAACAATCTTTCCGGTGCTCTTTCACATATTGCAAATTATCCCTTAAGAAATTATCATTTTATCGGGCCGTTAACACGGTTTCAGTATGTTAAGCCTCAAATTCCTAAAGAGGATGTTGGTTTATTAATACTTCTTTCGGGGCCGGAACCTCAGCGTACCATACTCGAAATAAAATTAAAAGACCAAGCATACCAATCGGGATTAAAAACGGTTATTTTACAAGGTCGTACCGAAGATACTCATCAGGTAAAAATGGGTAATGTGGAAATCTTTTCGCATCTACCCGATGAGCAATTTGCAGGGTATCTTATAAAGGCAAAGAGTATTATTTGCAGACCCGGTTATTCAAGTTTAATGGATTTAACATGGTTTGGAAAAAAAGCCGTTTTTATTCCTACCCCCGGCCAAACCGAACAGGAATACCTTGCCGAAACCTTAAAGCAAAAGGGACTTTATTACTATCAAAACCAAAAAGAATTTGATTTGCAGAAAGCGCTATCCGAATCGGAAAGCTATAGCGGCTTAACCATGCAAAATGACGGGGAGGTTTTAAAAACAAGAATTAAGGCTCTGCTGGAAATGGGTTAGGAAGCTTGAGGTACTTATATCCAAACTGTTTATTGTGTTGAGTGATGTTGATTGTAGTAGCGGTTCTTTTTTTTTATTCTAACAAACAACTGCTTTATGGTACTTACCATTATTTCCGATAATCGTGTACAGGCTTTACAAAAAGTTGAAGGTGTTGGGAAAACAAAAGCAAATAAATTATATGATTTTTTGAGGCTGAAAGCCACGACAGGTTTAAAAAAGAGCCTCCCACGGGACTCGAACCCGCGACCTGCTCATTACGAGTGAGCTGCTCTA